>JAIRTY010000287.1 GCA_031254715.1 Nocardiopsaceae bacterium
CGGCGATGCCCAGCACGATTACCACCCCGGCCAGGTCCTCGGCCCGCCCGTAGCCATAGGTGTACCGGCGCGTCGGCACCCGCCTCCCCAGCATGAACGCGACCGCCAGCGGCACCGCGATCAGGGAGTCGGCGGCGTTGTGCAGGGTGTCCCCCAGCAGAGCCACCGACCCGGACAGCGCCGCCACCACCGCCTGGATCGCCGTGGCCGCCGCCAGCACCGCGAACGAGGCCCACAGCGCCCGCATCCCCGCCGCGCTGCTGGCCAGCTTCGCGTCCACCCGGGTGGCGGCGTCGTGCGAATGCGGCCGCAGCAGGTGGCGCACCGCCCCGGGCATTCCCGCCCGGCCATGCCGATGCTCCCGGCCATGGCAGTGACCGTGATCGTGATCGTGGTGATGAATGCGGGCCCGCGGCCCGGCTGGCCGGTCAGTCACGAGCCCAGCATGCCCGCTTAATCACGTTGCAGCATCCCGCCTAAAACCACCCCTGGGCAGCTGCAACCTGCTGGCAGCCGCGGGCGGCGGCGGGCGGCTACCCGGGCCGGCCGGGGTCGCGGGTCCAGCCGCGCGCGGTGCGGGTGAGCTCCCGGAAGCCGGCCGACAGCAGGAACTTCCGGTAGCCGGCCTGGTCCGCGTCGTCCAGCCGGGCGTAGTCGAGCACACGCCCGGCCTGGGCGAGTGCCAGCCAGTCCGCGGCCTGGCCGAGCAGCCAGGTCCCGATCCCCCGCCGGCGGTGCCCGTCGGCCACCTCCAGGTTGCCGATGTCGGCCCAGCCCGCCGACCGCGGCAGCCGCTCCCCCTCCGCCAGCATCTCCACCTCGACGTAACCAAGCGCGTCGGCGCCGAGCACGGCGGTCAGCCGGGTGCCGTTCATGCCGACCGAACGGCGGACGGCCAGCCCCGGCAGCGGCGGGCCGGCCGGCCGGGGCAGGTCCGTCACCCGGGCCAGGTAGACCACCTCGGTGTGGCCGGTGTGGGCGAACCCGGCCTGCTGATACAGCGCCCGGATGTGCGGCCACTGCTCGGGCACGCCGTAGACGCCGCGCACCGGCAGCTCGCCGCCCGCATCGAGGCTGGTCACTCCCCACTCGCGCAGCCGTGCCAGGCAGGCGCTGAGCAGCCTGCCCGCGGCCGCCGTCGCGTCCTGCCAGTACGGGTTCCCGGCCGGGGCCTGCGGCCAGTAGAGAAACCACCGGATCTCCCCGGCACCGCGGTAGGACGCCCCGGCCCGCTCGTCCGCGTGGTAGCGCAGCAGGTGGGCAGCGGCCACGACCCGGCCCGCCTGCTCGGCGACCATGGTCGCGCGCTCGCGCACCCACGGATCGGTGATGTCCTCCCCCGGCTCCCGCTCCAGCTGCGCGAGCACCGTGGCGACGGACGCGGACACGCCCGGCACGACCGCCTGGGCGTGGGCGTTCACCAGGCCGGTGAGCTGCTCGCGGTCGCTGCGCCGGAACGGGCGCACCCTGATCGATGGCATCGGCGGACCTCCTCGCTGCCTGCGCAAGGCGAGATGACGGGGCCCGCTACCGGTGCGGTACAGCCTGAATCGTATCCCAGCAGGATCCCGGCCCGGCGCCGGTCATGGCCCGTATGGCTGGCCCGGGCGCGCGGCGTCACCCCACGTGCCGTCGCGCGGGGCGGGCACCACCCATGCCGCCAGCCGGCCGAGCCAGTCCCGGACCGGGACCAGTTCCTCGTACTCGGCCCGGCAGGCCGGGCAGATCTCGAGATGATGCCTCACCCCGGCGCATGCCTCATGGTCGAGTGCCCCGACGAGGTACGCGCCGAGATCACCGCGCCAGCTGGCGCATGCCTGGCTCATCGTCGTTCCTTTGCCTGCGCGCCCGGGCCGGCCATGGCCGGCGCCGGGCCGGCCGCCGTCAGTAGCCTCCGCCGCCGTAGCCGCCCGAGCCGCCGCCCGAGCCGCCCGAGCCGCCGTAGCCGCCCGATGACCCGCCCGAGTTCCCCTGCTGGCCGGTCCCGCCGGCCGAGCCGCTGGCGGTGACGGCCTGCCAGGTGAACGACGTGCCGCCGAACGAGTCCTTGAAGTTGTTGCCGTGCGCCTGCCCCGGGCCGCTGTCCAGCTTGAACGTGTAGAGCGGCTTGCCGTTGTAGGTGAGCTGGCTCTTGCCGTCGTCAGGCCGGCTGATGCGGCCCAGCGTGCCGCTGACCCCGCCGGCGGCCTGGAGCGTGACGCCCTTGGCGACCGTCACCGGGAACCAGAAGCTCAGGCAGCTCCCGGTGCACTTGATGGCGCCGCTGGCTTCCTGCACCGATGAGTACAGCGTCTTCCCTGCTGAGTCGGTCAGCACCATGCCGACCCCGGGCAGCTTGTGCTCGGTGACGGTCATCCCGCTGGCTGAGCCCTGCTGACCGCCGCCGCCCGAGCCCTGATTCGAGCTGGTCCCGGTGCTCCCGCAGGCCGCCAGCAGCCCGGCTGCCGCCGCCGCGGCCGCCACCCGCGCCGCCGGGGTGAACCGCATTACCATGATCGTGTTCCTCCTGCCTGGTCCGGTTCTGGTTGCTGAACCGTTCGTTCGCAGGTGGTACGCGGACACCGGGCGTGACGTTCATTCCGAACGGGTCATTGCCTGGTCACTGCGGCGCGCCGGGCCGGGCGGCCGCGCCACCGCCAGCGCGCCGAGGCAGGCGGCACGGCGGGCGGAGACGGCGATCGCGAGCGCGGCCACAATGGCGATCGCCGCCTCCGCCCGGAACAGCAGCCCCTCGCTGATCGTGCCGCCGCCCTCGGCGTAGAGAGAGGCCAGGTTCAGATGCACGCAGGCGTCCACGCCAAGGCCGGCGGCCGCCACCGCCCGCGCCGCGCGCAGCGCCCAGTACGTGATCACCGCCGCCCCGCGCGCAGCGTCACCAGCTTCGCGTTCGCGGTTCTCACCTGCAGGCTGGTGATGTCGGCGGGCCGCCAGGCGGCGCTGGCCGGAACACTGATCATGCCGTCCCGCCAGG
>JAIRTY010000344.1 GCA_031254715.1 Nocardiopsaceae bacterium
CCGGCGACGGCTGGCTGCTGTGCGCCCGCGAGCCGTCGTCGTCGCCGGACTCGCCGCTGGCCGTCCCGGAACTGCTCCCCGCCGGCGAGGACAGGCTGCCGTTCTGGCCGGTCGATGTCTGCGCAGCCTGCCGGCCGGATGAGGTCTGGGCGGTGTGCTTCGGCCCGGGCAGGGTGAACGCGACCACGCCCGCGGCCGCCACGCTGGCGGCGCCCGCCGCCAGCGTGACGGCGCGCAGCCGGGCCCGGCCCCGCTCGCGCGCGATCACCTTGGCCGGAGACTGCTCGCGCCAAGGCGATCCGGGCTGCTGCCAGTCGTTCATGCTCAGGTCCTTTCTGCTGGCCAGCCCGCCACCGTGCGGACCGAGCCGGACTCGTCAACCAGGCGGGCCGGCAGGCCGAGGGCGGCCAGCCAGCCCGGCGCGGCCTGCCCGCGGATGATCGCGGCGGTGCTGGCGATGTTGGCGTCCACGCAGGTCTGCGCGGCGACCGAGACCGTGCGCCAGACCGCCGGGGCGGGCAGCCCGGTGCGCGGCTCCAGGATGTGGTGGAGCACGTCGCCGCCCCGCCGCCAGCGGCGGGCAGCGGTGCTGGAGGTGGCGAGCCCGCCGGCCTGGATGGCCACCACCGCCGACGGGCCCGGCGGCGGGTCCTCCGGCCGGCCGCTGACGTCCTGCACCCGGACCCGCCAGCCGCCCGCGGGCGGCTGGCCCGCCACCGCGATGTCGCCGCCCAGGCTGACCAGCACGCCGCAGCCGAGCTGGGCGGCCAGCCTGCCCGCGGCGCGGTCCGCGGCCCATGCCTTGGCGGTAGCTCCCAGGTCGAGCCGGAGCCCGGCTGGCATGGACAGCATCCGGGTCCGGTCAGCCAGGCGCACCTCGCGCCAGCCAGGGACGGAGCGCACCTGCAGCGTGACCGCCGGGCCGTCGGCCGGCACCAGCGCGAAATCGCGGTCGTAGCCTGCCGCCGCCATGGCATCGCCCACCGTCGGGTCCACGTCCCCGTCCGTCACCCGGGCGGCGCGGAGCGCGACCCCGATGGCTTCCGCCAGCAGCGGGCTGACCCGGGCCGGGCCGGGCCCCAGCCGCATGATCTCGGAGTCGGGCCGGAACCGGCTGCACGCCGCGTCCACCGCCGCGAGGTCAGCCGCCAGCAGCTGCCGCCCGGCCTCGAGCTGCCGGCTGTCGGTCACCACCAGCTGCACTCCCGTCCCCAGCGCCTGCCAGCTGGCCGATGCGACGCAGGCCGGTGCGTTGCTGGCCGGTGCGTTGCTGGCCGGTGCGGCCTGTCCCGCGGTCATCACGAGCCGCCCGACACCGCGTGGCTGGTGCCACCGGCCGCCGCGGGCGCCGCCTGCCCGGACTGCGCGGAATGGCCGGATGCGGCGGCGGCCGCCGCCGATCCGCCGGACGTGGCATGGACGGCCCTGCTGTGCCCGCTGGCCGGGGCCGCGGCCGTGACCGCGGTCCCGGTGCCCGTCGCGTGCGTCACCCCGGGCAGTGTGTAGGCCACCGCGCCCGCCGCGACCAGGCTCGCGGTACCGAGCGCGACCGTGGCCGCGCGCAGCCGGGTCCGGCCGCGCTGCCTGGCCACCACCGCCGAGAGCGGATCCCCCCGGTCCCTGTCCATCGTCTTGCCTCCCTGCTGCTCCCGCCAGCCGATCGGCGGGTCAGGCACGGCCGCCGGCAGCTGGTCCGCCACCGGTCTCGTGACATCGAGTCTGGGGGAGCCCGGTAAGGAACTACTCGGTGCGGGCTCTAACGATCCTCTGAAAAGGTGCCATCCGCCGCACCCGGCGCGATGGCATCGCCAGCCAGGATGCGTGGGTACACCGCGGCGAACACCGCGCATGGCAGGCCGTCCGGCCGCTCCCGCTCGAGGTACCGCCCGACCAGCGCCTCCAGCTCGCGCCACAGCGCGTTCCGGTCGTCCTCGTGCAGCCGGAACGGCGCGCGCACCCAGGAAACCCGTTCCGGATCGACCTCGCTGAGCTCGTCGGCGACTGCGCCAACGGCGGCGGCCATTGCGGACCCGGCGTGCCCGGTGTCCATGTACCACGACTTGCCGGTGGCGCGATAGGGACGTTCCCTGGCGCCACGCCGGCCCCGCCGTGGCGGCTGCGCGGCCAGGAAGCCGGTCGCGACCAGCGTGCGGATATGGTGCAGCGCGCTGCCCGGGTCGATCGCGAGCCGGTCTGCGACCTGCTTGTTCGTCAGGTCCTCGTCGATGCACAGCCGCAGGATCCGCAGCCGCAGCGACGAGGCGAGCGCGCGCGCCTCGGCGTCGGTCGCAGGGCGGCGGTCCGGGGCCGGGTCAATGGGCACAGCCGGAGACTATCCCGGGGTACGGGCCCGCGCCCAGAAGTGATTGACATTTCTTCATCACTCACCGCATGCTGGCGCCATGACACGCCGCCGCGGGGGACTGCTCTGGCATCGCGACTTCCGGTGGCTGTGGTCCGGCGAGAGCATCAGCCAGCTCGGAACCCAGGTGACGGTCATCGCGCTGCCGCTGATCGCGGTGAAGACGCTCGCCGCCTCCACGTTCGGCGTGGGCGTCCTGGTGGCCCTGCAGTACGCGGCGTTCTTACTGCTCGGGCTGCCCGTGGGGGCATGGGTGGACCGGATGCGGCGGCGGCCGGTGATGATCGCGGCCGACGTGGCGAGGGCCGTGCTGCTGGCCACGCTGCCGCTCGCCGCCGCGTTCGGCGTGCTGACGATCTACCAGCTCTACGCGGTGGCGCTGCTGCACGGCGGCTGCACGCTGTTCTTCGACGTCGCGTACCAGTCCTATCTGCCCTCCCTGGTGGACCGGAGCGAGCTGGTCGAGGGCAACGCCAAGCTGCAGGCCAGCGAGTCGGTCGCGCAGGTGGCGGGGCCGGCGCTTGGCGGGTTCCTGGTGCAGGCGGTCACGGCCCCGTTCGCCGTGCTCGCCGACGCGGTCAGCTTCGTCCTGTCCGCCGGGTCGCTGCGGGCGATCCGGATGACCGAGCCGCCCGTGCCGCGGGCCGGGCAGCGGAGCCTGCGCCGGGAGATCGCCGAAGGGCTCCGGTTCGTGCTCGGCCATCCCATCCTCCGGGCGATCGCCGGGTGCACCGGCTCGTACAACTTCTTCGGCAACGCGTTCCAGGCGGTCGCAGTGGTCTTCCTGGTCCGCCAGGTCGGGGTGTCGCCGGGGGTGATCGGGGTGCTGTTCTCGGCCGGGAGCGCGGGCGCGATCGCCGGGGCGCTCACCGCATCGGCCGCTGGCCGGCGGCTGGGTACCGCCCGTGCCATCTGGGTGCCGCTGGCCGTCACCGGGCCGCTGGCGGTGATCATCGCGCTGACCTTCCCGGGGCCCGGGCTCATCCTGTTCGCCGCCGGGTGGTTCGGCCTGTCCTTCAGCACGGTCGTCTACAACGTCAACCAGGTCGCCTACCGGCAGGCACTGTGCCCGCCCGGACTGCTCGGCCGGATGAACGCCACCATGCGGTTCCTGGTCTGGGGCACGATCCCGCTCGGCGGGCTGGCCGGCGGCGCGCTCGGCACCGCGCTCGGGAACCGGGGCGCCCTCTGGGTCATCCTCAGCGGCCAGGCCCTGTCCGTCCTGTGGCTGCTGGCCTCGCCGCTGCGGACGGCCCGCGACCTGCCTACGGGCCCCGCCGGCTGGCTGCCGGCCCGGGAGGATCAGCCGCCGGCGCTGAGCACGTGAGCGAGCTTCGACGCCGACGCGGACCGGCGCGCGCCCGCGCCCATCAGCAGTGTCCCGGCCGCGTTGAGCAGGTCGCGGTCCCCGCTGACCAGCTCGACCTCGATCTCCCGCCACCGCATCGGCTCCGCCCAGCGCACCGGGCCGCCCGGCGGGCCCGCCTCGGCACGGGATGCGGTCACCCGGTCGTCGGCGACCTCCGCCAGCACCTGCCCGGCGGGATCCGCCAGCCGTAGCACGATCCGGGTGGTCAGCAGCCGGGCGACGGGGGCGAGCGGCTCGCCGCCGGTCCAGGCCGCGACCTCCGCCGCCACCGCACGAGGCACCGCTGCGGCGCTCCGCCCCGCCGGGAAGTGGATCTCGCGGCGGCTGTCCGGGCCCGCTGGCCGCTTGACGTGCCACCCGGCATCGCTGCCGCCGGTGCGGCGGCGCAGCGTGATGCGGGCACCGGCGAGCCGCAGGCCCGCCGTGTCGAAGTAGGTCGCGGCCAGGCGCTGCCGCTCCGGCGGCCGGACGGCGGCGACCCCCGCCAGCCCGGCCAGATCCGGCAGCACGAACCCGGCATCGGCCTCATACTTGCGCTCGGTCTCGATCAGGTGACCGGTCGGCTGCCCCACCCCTTCAGGGTAGTGGGCCCGGTGGCCGCGCCGGGTGCGCGGCCATCCCCGGCGGAGTCGCGTGTTGTGCTGTCTGCGGCCGCGCGTTGATGCCACACTGCTTATGACGCTGCGTGTCTAAGCGTGTGCGTTCCGATTACGGGGATTGGTCATCAGATGCTGGGATCACCCGGAGCTGACCGGGATGGGGGAGCTATGGGTCTCATCGCGGATTATGAGGGGTCGGCCGAGGGATATGAGCCGGTGGCCGTGCCGTTAGGCCCGGAGAACGACGGGGACATGCCGGGCCGGGGAGCCGCTGTGCTGCGGCGGCGCAGCGCCCGGCCGAGCAAGCGAGCCGTCATCTACGTCCACTGCCTGGGCGATTCCTTCGTGCCCGGCGACCTGGCCGGCTGGTACACCGAGCGGGGGTTCCACTTCTACGTGGCGGACCTGCGCACCGAGGCCGGATCGAACCGGCCCGGCACGGCCGGGCGGCCGGGCGCGGGCGGGGCCGAAGGCGCCGCCCGTGAGCTCACCGGGTTCTTCGCCAGCCTCGACGCGGCAGTGCTGCACCTGCGGGTCAGCGACTGCATCGACACGCTGGTGGTGTGCGCGCACGGGGCGGGCGCGGTGATCGCCGCCCTGTGGTGCCATGCGCGCCGGGCCAGCCAGCCGGCTGACGCGCTGGTCCTGGCCAGCCCGGCGGTCGGGCGCGGGGCCCCGGCACTGTCGCGGCAGGCGGCCCAGGGCGGCGAGCCGGGGGAGTACCGGCGCTGGGGGCCGCTGCTGGCCACCGCGCAGCGCCGGCTGCGGCGCGGCCTGGACATCGCCTGCCCGGTGCTGGTCATGTGCCCGGCTTCGGGATGGGACTCGCCGAGCGGTTCGGGCGGCCTGCTCGGCCTGCGGCTGATCGCCGGACGGCGGGCCACCGTGCGGCTGGGCGCCCACGTGACCTGGATGAGGCTGGATGGCGGCCAGCCGGGCGAGGCACTCCCGGCCGGCGAGGCCCGGCGGCAGTTCTTCGATGAGCTCGGCCGCTGGCTCAGCGCCTACCTCTCCGGCCAGATCCGCGACCAGCTGCTGTGAGATCGAGCGGCACTGCTCACGTGTCGGCGATCCACCAGACGACCGGGTGCTCGCCGAGTCCCGGCGGCGGGTCAGCGGCCAGCGCGGCGAGGGCCTTGCGGAGTTTCTCCAGGCCGGCCCGGGTGCGCGGGAAGCGCTTGTGGTGGCAGTACACGACCCCGACATGGCGGGGCACGAGGGTGATCGCCACGCCGAAGGTGCTGACGTCCTCGGTGACCACAATGCGGCCCTCGGCTACCGCTGCCGTGAGCACGCGCCCGTCATCAGCGCCCCGAAGCTCGGGACGGTGAGCAATTAATGCAACGGCGTCGACCCCGTCGGCCACGAGAGCGTCAGCGAGCCACCCTGGGTAGTGCTCATCGAGCAGGTACCGGATGCGGGCACCCGCTGTCGTGCCCCGGGAAGGCGCCTGATCTCGATCCCGCTTTTCAGACGGCATCGAGTGCCTGCCGCCGTTCCCAGGCGGACTGCGCGTCATCCTGGCTGGCGTGATGGCGGGCGATCAGATCGTCGATCTCGTCCCGGAAGTCGGCCCAATAGCCCAACGCGTTCTCGACATCCGGGGGCGTTAGTCCGAGTGCCTCAGCGACCACGGACGGCGTGCGCTCATGCTTATCATGCTGGAGCCATGCCTCGGCCACCGTCCACACCTGCGGCCCGGCCGAGAGGGCTGCCCGCCGTTCGCCGGTGACCGTTGTCACGAAGACGATGCCGGAATGATCCTGCATCCGCAGCCACTCGCGGACGGCGCTGATCACGATGGTTGACTTCCTCGTGCCAGCTTTGCGGGCGTAGTCGGACAGGCTCTTGTCTACCGGGTCAGGGAAGCGCACGTTGGTGGGAGATGTCATGCACTACAGTGTAGCAACTTATGCCCGCCTATCCGGGTGCTGGCGGTCGGCGCCTACCGGACGGTC
Organism: Nocardiopsaceae bacterium; assembly: GCA_031254715.1. GTDB lineage: Bacteria > Actinomycetota > Actinomycetes > Streptosporangiales > Streptosporangiaceae > JAIRTY01. Next base: position 6,289 of record JAIRTY010000344.1, read on the forward strand.
ACGCGGGCGCTGGGATAGCCGGTCGCGCCGTTCGGTTCCGGCGGGACCTCGACTGCGGTCTGGGTGTAGCCGGTGGCATCGGTGGCACGGGCCTCGATCAGGTGCGTCCCTGGG
>JAIRTY010000130.1 GCA_031254715.1 Nocardiopsaceae bacterium
GCGATCACCAAGGGCATCGCGATCGCCACCGCGGTGCTGGCCGCGACCGCCCTGTTCGGCTCGTTCCGCACCACGGTGGAAGACGCCCTGGGCGGGGCAGCCGGCAGCTTCAGCCTGTCGGTGGACAAGCCGAACGTGCTGGTCGGCGTCATCATCGGGGCGGCGGTGGTGTTCCTGTTCGCCAGCCTTCTGATCCGGGCGGTCGGCCGGGCGGCGCAGCGGGTGGTGAACGAGGTCAGGGAGCAGTTCCGGGCCCACCCGGGGATCATGGACTTCACCGAGAAGCCCGAGTACGGCCGGGTGGTGGACATCTGCACCCGGGACTCGCTGCGGGAACTCGCCACCCCGGGCCTGCTGGCGGTGCTGACCCCGATCGCGGTCGGGTTCGCGTTCGGCTACGCTCCGCTCGGCTCGTACCTGACCGGGGCCATCGCGGCCGGGGTGCTGATGGCGGTCTTCCTCTCCAACTCCGGTGGTGCCTGGGACAACGCCAAGAAGCTGGTCGAGGACGGGTACCACGGCGGCAAGGGCTCGGAGGCGCATGCCGCCACGGTCATCGGCGACACCGTGGGCGACCCGTTCAAGGACACGGCCGGCCCCGCGATCAACCCGCTCATCAAGGTGATGAACCTGGTCTCGCTGCTGATCGCCACCAGCGTGGTCAAATACAGCAGCAACACCGGGCTGCGGGCCGGGGTGGCCATCGGCGCGGTGATCATCGTGGTCGCTGCCATCGTGATCTCCAAGCGCCGTTCCGCCTCACTGACCGCTGGCGGGCCGCCGGACGGCGCGATCGCAGCCGGCGCGCAGGGCACCGACGGCGCCGAGGCCGAGGTCCCCGGGCAGGCCGCGCCGGCGGGCTCAGGTAACCAGGAGGCGGCCCGGCAGGCACCGAACTGACGCTAGGCGGGCACGAGGACGCGGCGTAGGGCACGCCGTCGGCCGGGTCAGCCCGCCGGGCGGGTCAGCCGCCGGCCGGATCAGCCGCCGGGCGGGTCGGCGGGCGGCGGGTCAGCGTCGGCCGCCTCCACCTCGTCCCGGGAGATGCCGAGCAGGTACAGCACGGTGTCCAGGTACGGCACGCTGACCGAAGCGTCGGCCGCGTCCCTGAGCACCTGCTTGGCGTTGAACGCCACCCCGAGCCCGGCGGCCGCGATCATGTCCAGGTCGTTCGCGCCGTCGCCGATGGCGACCGTCTGGCTGAGCGGCACCCCGGCCTGGGCGGCGAACTGCCGCAGCGCCTCGGCCTTTCCGCTGCGGTCGATCACCGGCCCGGACAGCTGCCCGGTCAGCTTGCCGCCGGTGATCTCCAGCGTGTTGGCGGCCGCGTAGTCCAGCCCGAGCCCCGCCACCAGCCCGTCGGTGATCTGGGTGAACCCGCCGCTGACGATCCCGCACCGGTACCCGAGCCGGCGCAGGGTCCTGATCAGCGTCCTTGCCCCCCGCGCCAGCCGCAGTTCCTGCCGGACCTCGGCCAGCACCTGCTCCTCCAGGCCGGCCAGCAAGGCCACCCGTTCCCGCAGCGAGGCGGCGAAGTCCAGGTCACCGCGCATGGTGGCGGCGGTGACCTTCGCGACCTGTTCCGAGCACCCGGCCCGGGCCGCCAGCAGGTCGATCACCTCGCCGTCGATGAGCGTGGAATCCACGTCCATGACCACCAGCCGCATGGCGCGCCGGTCCAGGCCGCCGCGCTGGACCGCCACGTCCACTCCCTGCTCGGCCGATTCGCGGGTGAGCGCGGCCCGCAGCCAGTCCGGGTCGGCCCCGGACACGGCCAGCTCGATGCAGGTGACCGGGCGGTCGGCGAGCCGGTCGATGCGGTCGATGTTGGCGCCGTTCGCGGCGACCCGGCCGGCGATGGCGGCCACGGCGGCCGGGAGCAGCGGATGACCGAGCACCGTGACGTGCAGCTGACCCCGGCGGCGCGGGGCATCCCCGGAGCCGGTGGTGATCTCCGCTTCCAGGCCGAGGTCGGCGGCGATCGCCCGGATCGCGCGGTGGATCCCGGTCAGATCGGGGTCGGGCCCGCCGCCGAGCAGGACGCCCAGCACCAGCCGGCCGCGGATCACGACCTGCTCAATGTCGAGCACGGTCAGCTCGTGCGCGGACAGCGCGGTGAACAACCGGGACGTGACCCCGGGCCGGTCCCGGCCGGTCAGGGTCACCAGGATGGTCAGCTGCCGTTCGCTCATTACTGCGGGTAACGCTACCCGGGCCGTCGCGATCGCCGCGAACCAGCCCGGTCGGTGCGGAGCGGGCAGCCGGTAGCGGTGCCCTCCGGCCCGGTAGTCCGTGCCGTTGGCCGCTGCCCCGGTGCCGTCGGCGGGTGCCCCCGTGCCGACGGCTGCGCACTTGTGCCGTCGCCGGGTGCGCGGCCGGGGCCGCCGGAGAGTGTCCAGGGCCGGGAGCGCAGCCCGGACGGCTGCCCGTAACGTAGGTTCGTCCTGTCAGTGCGTGCTAACAGGGAGCCTGGCCGGGAGGGAGCCGGATGTCCGACGAGGTGGTGCGGCTGCGCGGGGTCGGCATCCGGCGGGGCGGGTCGATGCTGCTGCGGGGCGTCGACTGGACTGTGCACGACGACGAGCGGTGGGTGGTCATCGGCCCGAACGGGGCGGGCAAGACCACCCTGTTGCAGGTCGCGGCCACCCAGTTGTTCCCGTCCGAGGGAACGGCCGAGATTCTCAGCGAGCGGCTCGGCTCGACCGACGTGTTCGACCTGCGGCCGCGGATCGGGCTGGCGAGCGCGGCGCTCGCGGACAAGGTCCCGCCCGGGGAGAAGGTCATCGACCTGGTGCTGACCGCTTCGTACGCGATCGTCGGCCGGTGGAAGGAAGACTACGAGTCGGCCGATGTCACCCGCGCGGTGGAACTGCTCGACGCCCTCGGCTGCGCGCACCTGATCCGGCGCCGGTTCTCGACCCTGTCCGAGGGGGAGCGCAAGCGAGTCCAGATCGCCCGTTCCCTCATGCCCGACCCCGAGCTGCTGCTGCTCGACGAGCCCGCCGCAGGCCTGGACCTGGGCGGCCGGGAAGACCTGGTGCGCCGCATCGCGGTCCTGGCCACCGACTCCAAGGCCCCCACGATGGTGATGGTCACGCACCACGTCGAGGAGGTCCCGGAGGGCATGACCCACGCCATGCTGCTGCGGCGCGGCTCGGTCCTGGCCGCGGGGCCGCTGGAGGACGTGTTCACCGAGGGCAACCTGTCCCGGTGCTTCGGGGTCCCGCTGCTGGTCGAGCGCCACCACTCCCGCTGGACCGCCCGCGCCGCCCTCTGACCCGCTGATCCCGCCCCGCCCCGGCGTTCGCGCCCCCCGGCCCCGCCCCGGCGTTCCGGCCCCGCCCCGGCGTTCGCGCCCCGCCCCGGCGTTCGCGCCCCAGCCCGGCGCCGGCCCGCCCGGCGTTCGCGCCTCGTTCCGCGCTCGCCCGGCTTCGTCCCTACTTGTCATCCGCCCCCGCCACGAAACCGGGACAAAATGACCAGCGATATGACTGGGACGGATGACAAGTGGGCCCCCACCCCATTCCGCCGCGCCGGGTCCGCGCCCGCACCGCCCCGGTGCCCGGGGAGCCTGGCGGGTCCGGCGGGTTCGGCGGGTCCGGCGGGTCCGGGGCGACTTTCTGCCCTTCAAGCAGCGGAACCAGGACGAATCCGGCACTGAGATGACACCGGGAGGTGAAACGTGGATTGGCGCTGCTGAGGGGCGGCTGCGGGGCACATATCCGGTAGGACTCCGCGGCCGGAGGGGGCGTGATGAAGGGGGACTGGGTCGAGATCGTGATCGATGCCGGGAACGGGTCGAGGACCTACGAGGTGACCGCGACCAGAGCCGGGCGCCGGGTGGAGGTCGTCAATCGCCGCGGGCTGGTGGAGGTCACCGAGCTCACCAGGGGCGGCTCCGCCGTCCGCACCGCGCGGTTCATGGCCAGCCGGGTGCTCGCCCTGGTGGAGCACCCCGCATCGGGCCGGGCTGGCCGCGCAAGCAATGGGCTGCCGCCGGAGTGAGCGGAGCGGGTGCGCCAGCGCCCTGAGCCGTGCCAGGAATCTGGGCAGCGCCCGAACTCGCGAAGCGCCCGGAATGCGAGCTGACTCCCGGCTCGCTGCTAATGTCTCTGCACGTCACCGAGGCGCGCCAGGCCAGGCCGGGGTGCGTGCGCAGCGGGGAGCAGCGGGAGCAGCAGCGAAGAGCAGGGAGCCGCCGGATGACCGCGAGGCCGCTGACCGTCCTGTTCGTGCCGGAAAGCGCGTACGGGCCGACCAACAACTGCATCGGGATCGGTGACGTGCTGCGCCGCCGGGGGCACCGGGTGGTGTTCGCGGCCGAGGCTTCATGGAAGGGCAAGCTGGCGGCGCTGGGCTTCGAGGAGGACCTGGTCGACCTCGCTCCGCCCGCGGCCGGCGGCCAGGACGCCGGGCAGTTCTGGAAGGACTTCGTGGCCGAGACTGCGCCAGAGTTCCGCAAGCCCACCATCGAACAGCTCGCCACCTGGATCAAGCCGGTCTGGGAGGAGCTGATCGGCGGCGTCAAGTACTCCCACCAGCAGCTCACCGGCATCGTGGCGCGGACCGGGCCGGACGTGATCGTGGAGGACAACGTGGTCATGTTCCCGGCGCTGGTGACCGCCGGGGTGCCGTTCGTCCGGATCGTGTCGTGTAACCCGCTGGAGATCAAGGACCCGGATCTGGCGCCCGCCTTCTCCGGGTACCCGGCGGCGGGCCGCAGCGGCTGGGCGGAGTTCCGGGCCGAGTACGAACGGGTGCACCGGCCGTTGTGGCAGGAATTCAGCGCCTGGGCCGCCGGGCAGGGGGCGCCGCCGCTGCCCGATCTGGAGTTCATCGCGGACGGCGACGCGAACCTGTACCTGTACCCGGAGCTAGCCGACTACCAGCGGGCGCGGCCGCTCGGGCCGGGCTGGACCCGGCTCGACTCGTGCGTGCGCGGGACCGACGAGACGTTCGCGCTCCCGCCGGCCCTGGCGGAGAAGGAGGGCGCGCTGATCTACTTCTCGCTTGGCTCGCTCGGCTCCGCCGACGTGGGCCTGATGCGGCGGGTGATCGGCTCGCTGGCCCGCACCCCGCACCGCTACCTGGTTTCCAAGGGCCCGCTGCACAACGAGATCGAGCTGCCGCCGAACATGTGGGGCGCTGAGTTCCTGCCGCAGGTCTCCGTCATCGGCCAGGCCGACCTGGTGATCACCCATGGCGGGAACAACACCACCACCGAGAGCCTGCACTTCGGCAAGCCGATGGTGGTGCTGCCGCTGTTCTGGGATCAGCACGACAACGCGCAGCGGATCGACGAGCTGGGGCTGGGGGTCCGGCTCGACCCGTACCGGTTCACCGACGAGCAGCTGCACGGGGCCATCGACCGGCTGCTCGGGGACGATGTCATGCGCGCCCGGCTCGGCCGCGCCGCGGAGGAGATCCGGCAGCGCGACGGCGTGCGCGCGGCCGCCGGCGTGATCGAGTCCGCAGCGCGGTAGCCGCGCGGAGCGGCGATTGCCGGGGCGGCCCTGGCCGCCAGGCCCGGCTACAACCGGGGCCGGATCTCGACGACGCCCTGGTCCGAGACCCGGGCCTCGAACCCGGGCTGGCGCGCGGTCGCCGGGCCGTGCACCACCGAGCCGTCAGTCAGCCGGAACGTGCTCCCGTGCCACGGGCAGATGATGCACGGAGCGCCGTCGCGGTCGGCCAGCGTGCCCTGATGCAGCGGCCCGCCGAGGTGGGTGCAGTGGTCGGCGAGCACCATCACCTCCGCGCCCTGCCGCAGCACGAACAAGCTCAGATAGCCCAGCTGACGGCGGACCGGCCGGCCCTCCGGCAGCTCCCGGCTGCGGCACAGCTCATGCCAGCCGAGCGGGGACAGGTGCGTCACCGGCTCGGCGTGGCTGGCGCCCGCTCCCAGCGGGAACGCCAGGTACCTGCCCAGGTAGGTACCGGCCGTCAGGGCGGCGAGCCCGCCCAGCGTGAGCAGCCGGCCCGCCCGGTCGCGGCCGGTCAGCCGGGCCGCCAGCGACGCGGTGAACATGCTCCCGGCGCCTGCCCCGGCCGCGGCATGGGCGAGGCCGACCCGCTGCTGCTCGCGGTGCAGGGCGGACCAGTCGGCCAGCCCGGCCGCCGCGGTCGGCACGGCGGTGGCCACGCCCAGCGCGGTCAGCGCCCGCGCGGCCCGCTGCGAGCCCGGCAGCAGGTCCAGCAGCGCGGCGGACAGCCAGCAGCCGACGGGCAGCCCGGTCAGCGCCGGGTGCAGCGGCTGCCCGAGCCAGACCCCGTGCAGTGCGTCGGCCGCGCCCCGGTGCGACAGCGCCCGCTGCGCCGCGCCCGCGAGCGGCCCGGCCGCCCGGTCCAGCGGTGCTGCATGCTGCAGCCGGGACGCCAGGTCGGCCGGCCGCAGCCGTCTGCCGCGGGTGACCCGCCTGGTCAGCTTGCGTGGCGACAGCCCGCCGCGGGGTCGGCTCATGCCTGCTCCGTACCCGGCCCGCCGCCGGGGAACGCCAGGTGACCGTCCGCGCTGCCGGCAAGTCTGCGGAACGGGAGTCAGCCAGCTGAACCGCCCGCGGCCAGGTAACCGTGTTCCACAGCGCGGGTGATCAGGGCGTGCGCGTATTCGCCCAGCGTCGCCGAGCCATCGGCCACCAGGTCGGCCTTGGCCTGCACCTGCGGGGCGGTGATCCCCGGAGCGCGCCAGGTGCCGCCGCCCACGTGGTAGTTGACGAGCATCGGCTGCAGCCGGTCCAGCGCCCGGGCGAACCTCGCCTCCGGGGTGCGCCGCTGCTCGAACTCCTCCCACAGCGCCCGCAGCTCCGTTGCCTGCCCGGCCGGCAGCAGGCCGAACAGCCGCCGGGCCGCCGCCGCCTCGGCCGTCGCCTGCCGGGACTGGGCGGCCTCGTCGGCATACACGGACAGGTCGCCGGCGTCGATCTCCACCAGGTCGTGCAGCAGCAGCATGGTGATGACCCGGCTCAGGTCGGTGCCGGGCGGCGCGTGCCCGGCCAGCACCACCGCCATCAGCGCGATGTGCCACGAGTGCTCGGCCGAATTCTCCCGCCGGGAGCCGTCGGCGAGCGGGCTCTGCCGCAGCACGCCCTTCAGCTGGTCGGCCTCGAGCAGGAACCGGAACTGCTGATCCAGGGATGTCACGGCATCCATCCGTATCAGGTCCTTCCGGGCGCCGACAGCGGGGCTCAGGTCCCGGTGCCGGGATGGCAGCCACCGCGTGACGGCTGCGGCCGGAAACCTGCTTGCCAGCGGATGCCTTCACATGTAAATTCTGACTGACAGGTGTAAGAACTAACGAGAGGCAGCGCCCTGACCAGTGACGAGCTGCTCACCGTGCTCACGGCGGTGGCGAACCCGCAGCGGCTGCGCGTTATCGCGGAGCTCTCCGGCGGGCGCGTGCACGTCAGTGAGCTGGCGCGCAGGCTCGGCATGTCCAGGCCGCTGCTGTACATGCACCTGGACCGGCTGGAGAAGGCGGGCCTGGTCACCGGCACGCTCGAGCTGTCAGGAGACGGGAAGGCGATGAAGTATTTCGAGCTCAGCGCGTTCGAATTGCGGATCAGCCCGGAACTGATCGCCTCGGTGCTGCAGGCGGACGCCGCGAAAGGGGACCCCGAGATGGGCAGTGGAGGCACCAGCGTGGCAGGGGAAGACGCGTGACCGGCACCGGACTCGCCATGACGTCGTCGGGAGCCCTCGTCGGGATCACCATCCCGCTCGGCATCCTGGTCATCATCGGCGCCGTGACCGCGGTGATCGTGGCGTCATGGCACCGGCTGCAGGCGCACCGGGCGGACGCGGTCGCGATGGCCGCCTATCGCGCCCTCGCCGAGCAGGCCGTGGCCAACCAGGAGGAACTGCGGACCGAGCTCGCCAAGCTCACCGAGCACGTGCAGGCGGTGGAGCAGCTGATGCGGGACGTCGGGTGAGCGCCCTGCCGCGTGTTCCCG
>JAIRTY010000361.1 GCA_031254715.1 Nocardiopsaceae bacterium
GATCTCTCGTCGTCGCGGCCGGGTGCGTGAGCTTCGTCCGGGGCGGCGGCGCAACCGGTACCAGTTCCCCGGCGGGCACGGTGCCAGCGGGGGCCCGGCACGTGACCGAGCGTCCGGCGGCACGGCAGTGCACGCTGTCGGCGGACCTGGTGCCGGCCTGCGGGGCCTGGTGGGGCATGTACCTGCCGGGCGACGGCGGCGGTCTGGTCAGCGCCGTCAAGGCAGAGGAATCCTCGCTCGGCCGGCGGCTCGGCATCATCGAGCGCTACCACGACATGTCGCTCAGCGGGGACGGCGTCTTCCCCGATCCCGCCGAGCGGCGGCTCGGCCGCCACCACCTGCTCCTGTTCTCCTGGGCCCCGAACGTCTGGGCCACCGGCGCCAGGTACCAGTGGGGCAAGGTCGCGTCCGGAGCGCTTGACCGCTCTGTCATCGTTCCCCAGGCCAGGCGGTTGCGGGCCTTCCATCACAAGGTCTTCCTCACCTTCGCGGCCGAGGCCGACGGGGTGCGGGACCAGGGGACGCCGGCCCAGTTCGTCGCGGCGTGGCGGCACATCCATGGCGTGTTCGCCCGGCTCGGAGTCCGCAACGTGATCTGGGTGTGGACCACCGAAGGCTACGTGCCGCACGCCAGCACAATCGCGGCCCTGTACCCGGGCAGTGCCTACGTCGACTGGATCGGATACGACCCCTATAACTTCTACACCTGCCATCACTCGAGGTGGCTGTCGTTCTCCCAGGACGTAACCCCCTTTTACCGATGGTCAGCAGCGCACGGCCTCGGGGGCAAACCGCTCATGCTCGCCGAGTTCGGGAGCTCTGCCGATCCCCGGGATCCGGGCCGGGAGGCGGCCTGGTACTCGAGCATCGTGCCGGCGCTCCAGCAGCTTCCCAGGATCAAGGCCCTGGTCGAGTGGAACGCCGCGGTGAACGGCTGCGACCTGCGCTTGCCCGTGATCTCCGAGGCCGGCCGCGCCTACCGGGACACCGGCCTTTCGGCTTACCTCTCGAGGGAGAAACCGTGACCGGAGCAACGATGAAAGGGCTGGTCGCACCGGTTATGGCCGGCGATCTCCCACTGGACTCCCCGCTGCCCCGGCTGAACCACCACGGCCGGTACACCGCGGCGCGGCTGCTCGTCCGGCTGCACAACCGGCCCATGGGCGAGATAGTGGTGCCGCTGGCGCAGCGGCCGGTCACGCCCGGCCAGCTGGCGGAGCACGTCTGGCCGCAGATCGGGGACCGGGTCGCCAAGCACTGCGCCGAGGACGGTATCCCGCCGCCCGCCAGGCTTACGGCAGCGGGCCTGGTCCGCCTGGCCGAGCCGCCCTGCACGGCCGGCCGGCCGGCGGCCGGCCGGCCGGCGATCACCGTGATCATTGCTACCCGGGACCGCACCGGCAGCTTGCTGCGCTGCCTGACATCGCTCTCCCGGCTGGATTACCCGGCGTTCGACGTGGTGGTCGCCGACAGCGCTCCGCGCACCGAGACCACCGCCCGGGCACTCGCAGGAGAGCAGCCCTGGCCCTATCCGCTGCGCTACGTCCGGGCCGCCCGGCCCGGGCTGGCTGTCGCCCACAACACGGCGCTCGCTCAGGTCACCGGCGAGATCGTGGCGATCACCGATGATGATGTCGAGGTCGATCCCGGCTGGCTGGCCGCGCTTGCCGACGCCTTCACCGAGTCGGAGGCGACCTGCGTGACCGGCCTGATCCTGCCCGCCGAGCTGGAGACCCAGGCGCAGTTGCTGGTCGAGCAGGCCGGCGGGTACGGGCGCGGATTCAACCGGCGCACGTTCCGCCGCGATATGGACTTTCCCAGCCCGCTGTTCCCTTTTACCGCCGGGCGGTTCGGGTCCGGGGCGAACATGGCTTTCCGGGCCGGCTGGCTGGCAGGCAGCGGCGGGTTCGACCCGGCCACCGGGGCCGGCACCCCGGCGCGAGGCGGTGATGATCTCGCCGCGTTCCTGCGCGTGATCACCGATGGCGGAACGCTGGTGTATGAGCCGGCCGCGGTCCTGCGGCACTGGCACCGGCGCGGCTACGAGGGGATGCGCCGGCTGGCGTTCGGCTACGGGGTCGGCCTGGGCGCCTACCTGAGCTCCTCGCTGTGCACCCGGCCGGGCCTGCTGGGCCCCATGCTGCGCCGCGCCGTCCCGGCCGCGCGGCACCTGCTCGGTGCCGGGTCGGTCAGGAACGAAAACCGTGACGACCGGTTTCCCCGGGAGCTGGTATGGCGCGAACGGGCCGGATTCGTGGCCGGCCCCTTCGCTTACGCGGCAAGCCGGCGTCGTTACCGGGACTTCCGGCACACCGGCAGCGGCGCAGCACCCGCACTGGCGGGGACCGGAACGGCACCCGGCACGGCACCCGGGACTGGGGAGCACAGCGTGGCGGCTGGCGAGGCCAGATGACCACAGCGAAGTTCGTGGTCGAACCGCAACGGCGGCTGGCCGGCAGCTGGCGGTACTCGCTGGCCGGGACCGGTCACCTGCTGGTCGTGAACTCGATCTTCAACGCGGGAACCGGGCTCGGATACTGGCTGCTGTCAGCTCGCCTCAACTCACCAGCCATCATGGGCACCAACTCGGCGGCCATCTCCGCGATGATGCTGCTGGCCGGCATCGCACAGCTCAACCTGATGAGTGCGATCCTGCGCTTCGTCCCGACGGCGGGCGCCGCAGGCGGCCCCATGATCCGCACGGCGTACATCATCGGCGGCGGGCTGAGCGGGGTGGCCGCGGCGGTTTTCGTACTGGGCCTCAGATTCTGGGCGCCGCACCTGTCCGGCCTGATCGGCACGGGTCTCGGCGCGGCCGGATTCGTGCTCGCCACCATGTGCTGGTCGCTGTTCGTCATGCAGGACAACGCGCTTATCGCGGTGCGGCGCCCGGCGGCCGTGCCGGTGGAAAACCTCACGTTCGCGGTGCTGAAGATCGTGCTGGTGGTCGTGCTCAGCCTGGCCATGCCGGGGGCAGGGATCTGGCGGTCGTGGACGGCCGCGATGATCATCACCGTCGCCGGCACCACCGTGTACCTGTTCCGGCGCGCCGTGCCGTCCTTCGCCAGCCAGCGCCCGCTGGCCACCGTTGACGTCGCGTCAGCGCGCGACCTGACCCGTTTCATCGGGCCCGACTACGTGGGCGCGGTGGCCTACATCGCGGGCACGTCACTGGTACCGCTGCTGGTGCTGGATCTCACCAGCCCGCGTCAGTCGGCCGCATTCGCACTGGCGTGGTCAATCTGCACCGCGCTGTACCAGGTGCCGATCGCCTTCGGGCAATCGCTGGTCGCACACGGCGCCACCCATACCGAGCGGCTCGCTGCCTATCACCGGCAGGCGCTGCGGCAGGCGCTGCGGCTGCTGGTGCCGGTCGTGGTGCTCGTGGTCGCTTTCGCGCCGTTCGGCCTTCACTTTTTCGGGCCCTGGTACCCGGGTCACGGCACGCTGACGCTGCGGCTGCTCGCTCTCTCCTCGCTGCCGAATGCGATCGTTGCGCTGGCGGTCAGCAGGGCCAGGGTGGCACGCAGGATGACGCACGTGGTCGTCACCCTGGTCGGGCTGAGCGGGCTGGTCGTGTGCCTGACGGTGGTGCTGGTGCCCCGGCTGGGGATCGTGGGCGCCGGCATCGCCTGGCTCGGTGCGCAGCTCGTGGTTGCGGCAGGCCTGCTGGTTCACGGCCAGCTCAGCGCCCTTCGTGCCCGCTGGGCGGGGCCGGGCAGCGCCGGCGTGCCCGCGGCGGTGATGCGGGCAGCGCTGGCCGGCGGAGGCTGGCAGCCCGAGCAGTCGCTGCCGACCGTCTCTGACAGCGCGGTGATCATGATCAGGGCTGCGGATGGCGGATCCGGCGTACTCAAGCTCGCGACCAGCAGTTGCGGCGTGACCAGCTTGCAGCGCGAACATGAGGTACTGCGGCGGCTCCAGTCGGACGAACGGCTGGGCGAGTGGCGGGCGCTGCTGCCCGGCCCGCTCGGCGCGGGAACCACGGACGGGGCCGGCTACCTGGTGACCACGCGGCTGCCGGGCCAGGACGGCAGGCAGGCCATGGCAGAGCTGGGCAGCTGGCTGACCCCGGCCGCGATCAACGCGATCGCCCCGCTGCACCGGGTCGATTCAGCAACGCATGTGGTCAACGCTGCGCTGCTCCGCCAGCTGGTGGACGAGCCTGCCGAACTGGTGCGGAACGCGGTCCGGCGCAAGGAAAGCGTGGAGCGCCTGGTGGCGGCGCTGCATGCCGAACTGGCCGGCCGCTGGGTGACGCTCGGCTGGACCCATGGTGACTTCCACCCCGGCAACGTCCTGGTCAGCAACAAGTCGCAGGTGACCGGGATCGTTGACTGGGGCCAGGCCCGCGAGCAGGACCTGACGGTCCTGGATATCGCGTTCTGGCTGCTGACGGTGCCCAGGCCGAGCGAGCCCCGGGAGCTGGGAGCCCGGGTTGCCGCCCGGCTCGGCCGCGGCCCGTGCTGGCAGCCGGCCGAGAGCCGGCTGCTGACGGCCCGGATGTACGGCAACCCGGTGAGCGGGCAGGCGCTGCTGCTGCTTGCCTGGCTCCGGCATGTCGCCGATAACCTCGCCAAGTCCGGCCGGTACACGACCAGCCCGGTGTGGGGGCGCCGCAACATCCTGCCCGTGCTCCGCTGGGCGGACGATCCCGGCCAGGCGACGGAGCTGTCGGCATGACCGCCATCGACCAGGCTGCCGGGCAGGCCACCGGCAATGCGCTGCTGGTCACCGACTTGCTGGCCGACGGTGATGCCCTGGCCGCGCGGCTGGCCGTGGCGCTGCGCAGTCAGCAGTGGCTGGATGCGTTCCTGCTGGCAGCCGGGCTCAGCCAGCTGGTGGAGGACGGCCTGCACGATGACCCGCTGATGCTGTCCAGGGCGGCCAGCTACCTGACGGGCCGGCCGTCCCGGCTGGCCCGGCTGGCTGGCCGGGTTTCCGGCGCAGCCGGCGCGATAGCCCGGGCCGGTGGCGGCCAGCGGCGGCGGCGGCTCCAGCGGGCCCGCACCGCCCTCGTCCGGCTGACCGAACGGCTCGCCGGCCCGGTACTCGCGCCGGAGCAGGAGGCGCCGGGGGCCGGCCTGACGGCGCTGCTGGCGGACCTGGCGCCGGCGCTGCTCGCGCTGGGCGGGGACGTGGTGCGGCTGCCTGCCTGCTATCACAGCTTTGACCAGCACCCGGACGACGTGCGGTGGCTGGTGCGCGCGCTGGGGCATCGCTACCGCCTGGACGGCGTGCCGGTGTGCGTGGTCGGCGTGCGCACTTCCGGGAGCTACCTGGCGCCGCTTTACGCGGCCGCGCTCCGGGCCGCCGGGAACCCGCTGGTCAGCGTGCTCACCTGCCGGCCGGGCAGGCCGTTGCGGCGGTGGGAGCGCGCCGCGCTGAGGGCGGTTGGCCGGGCCGGCGGGATGGTGCTGATGACCGATGACCCCCCGGGGTCAGGGACCTCGCTGGCGGCCGCAGCGCAGATGGTCGCTGCCGCTGGGGTACCGGACGCGCGGATCGTCTTCGTACTGTCGTTGTTCGGTACCACGGCGGAGCTGCCCGGGCCGCTGGCCGGCCGCCCTGCCGTGGTGCAGCCATGGCCTGACTGGAGCGTGCACGCCCGGCTGGCCCCCGGGCCGGTCGGGCGGGCACTGGCGGAGCTGGCCGGTCCGGACCTTGACGTCGATGAGGTGCAGCCGCTGGGGCCGGTGCGCGGTGGCAGCGACCGCGGGCATGTGCGGGCGTTGTTCGCAGCCCGTCTCACCGATCGCGGTACCGGCGCCCAGGTGAGCAAGGAGATCCTGGTGGAGGGGGCTGGCCTCGGTTACCTGGGCAGGCACGGGGTGGCGGTCGCCCAGGCCCTGCCAGGCCTGCTGCCGCGTGTCTACGGCTTCAGGGACGGGCTGTTGTACCGCGACTGGCTGCCGCCGGCACCCGGTCCCGGATCGGGCGAGGCACTAGCTGCCACGGTCGCTGGGTACGTCGACGCGCGCCGCCGGGCGCTGCCGGCTCCGTCCGCCGCTGTGGAGCGGATGGGTGGCCGCGACCCGGCCTGGGAGGTAGCTGGCAGGCTGTTGTCCGGCCAGTTCGGCCCGTTGTCGGTGCCGGCCCGGCCGCTCCTGCTCGATCCGCTCGTGCGCCGGTTGCTCCGTCACGACCAGCCGACCGTGCCTGACGGCAAGACCGACCGGCGTCACTGGGTGCCCGATCCTTCCGCCGCAGGCGGCCTCCGCAAGGTGGACTTCTACCAGCGCGCGTTCGGTCACCTCGACCTCGCCTGCTACGACCCGGTGTTCGACCTGGCCGGGGCCGCCGCCGACACCTCGGCCGCCGATTTCGAGCAGCAGTTGCGGGACGCCTACCAGCGCCGCAGCGGGCAGCGGGTGGATCCCGAGCGCTGGCTGCTGTACCGCCTGGCGCAGCTCTGGCGGCTGGGCCGCGCGGGTGATCTCGGCCCGGACCTGGTGGACCAGCGGTCAGCGGCCGCCATCCACGACTACCTGACCAGCTGGTTCCTGCGCGGGCTCGCGCCAGGCAGCGGGCCCGTATGCGCGATCGACCTGGACGGGGTGCTGGAGTGCGACCGGCTCGGTTACCCGGCTACCTCACCCACCGGGATGATGGCCCTGCGCGCGCTGATCGCCCACGGCTACCGCCCGGTGCTGGCCACCGGCCGCTCCCTCCCGGAAGTGCGTGACCGGTGCGCCGCGTTCGGCCTCGCCGGCGGGGTGGCTGAGTACGGAACGGTCATCCTCCATCATGGCGAGGCGACAGACCTGCGGCCGCCGCCGGTGGCCGGTCTCCTCGGCCGGATTCGTGCCGGGCTTGCCCGCCTCCCCGGCGTCGACCTGGATGAGCGGTACCGGTACGTGGTGCGGGCCCGGGCCGGGCACGGCCCGGTGCCTGCCGAGGCGCTGGCCGGCATTCCGGCTCTGGCCGACCCGGCAATCCGGGTGGTCCACGGTGACGGCCAGACCGATATCACGGCCGCCGGGGCCGACAAGGGGATCGGGCTGCGGGCGCTGGCCGGCGGGCTCGATGCAGGGTGCATCCTGGCCGTCGGCGACTCGCCGCCCGACCTGCCGTTGTTCGCTCAGGCGGCGCTGGCCCGGGCACCGCGCAACGCACGGCTGCCTGCTGCTGGCGACAAGATCAGGGTGACCAGGCACGCCTACCAGGCCGGGCTGTCAGATGCCTGCGCGGACCTGCTCGGCCACCGGCCCGGCCGGTGCGCGCGCTGCCGTCCGCCCTCGTTCGCCCCGCGGACGAGGGCCGTACTCGGCGTCCTCGACCTGCGGTCGGGTGGGGTGCCCACAATCCCTTCCCGCGCCGTCGCCATCGCCGCTGTGCTGGCGAGGCGAACAGGATGGTAACGATCCGCCCGGCCGTGCCGGGCACCGATATGGGGGGTATCGGTTATGCGGGTTCTCGTGACTGGTGGTGCCGGATTCATCGGCTCCCATCTCACCGATTCATTCCTGGCCCGGGGCGACGAGGTCGTTGTCGTCGACGACCTGTCTTCGGGGCGGCCTGACCGGCTGGACTCAGCGGCGGTCCTGCACAAGGCGAGCATCACCGACGCCGAGTCGCTCACGGCCATCGTGGCGGCGTCTGCGCCGGAGCTGATCTGCCACCTCGCGGCACAGATCGACGTCCGGGCGTCGGTGGAGTCTCCGGCGCTGGACGCGCACGTGAATCTGCTCGGTACGGTGAACGTGCTCGAGGCTGCGCTGGCAGCCGGATCGCGGGTGCTGTTCGCCTCGTCCGGCGGCGCCCTGTACGGCCGCGAAGCGCCGGTCCCGTCGCCTGAGGAGGTGCCGCCGGCGCCCGAGTCACCGTACGGGGTCGCCAAGCTCTGCGCGGAGCAGTACATCGGCCTGTACAACCGGCTGCACGGCACCCGGCATTCGGTGCTGCGGTTCGCGAACGTGTACGGGCCGCGCCAGGATCCGGCCGGTGAGGGCGGAGTGATCGCCATCTTCTGCGCTGCGGCGCTGGCGGGCCGGGATCCGGTGATCTACGGAGATGGCACCCAGACCCGCGACTATATCTACGTCGGTGATGTGGCCAGGTGCTTCCTGGCCGCAGCGGACCGCGGCCGCTCCGGCGTCTGGAACGTGGGGACCGGGGCCGAGGTCACCGTGCTGGAGCTGGCCGGCGTCATCGCCCGGCTCGCCGGGCATCCGATCACACCGCACTTCGCCCCCGCCAGGCCCGGTGAGCTGCTGCGCAGCGCGGTTGCGAGCGGCCGTGCGGCCCGGGACCTGGGCTGGTGGCCCGCGACCGGGCTCGCCGATGGCGTGCGCGCCGTTTACGAGTGGATCCAGGCAGGCGCGCCCGTCCGCGCCGCCTGCTGACCGCCGGGATAACGAGATGACCAGCATCTCGGTGATCATCTGCGCCCACACGGCCGAGCGCTGGGATGCGACGCTGGCCGCGGTCGCGTCGGTGCGGGCCCAGACGTTGCCTGCGGCCGAGATAATCCTGATCGTCGACCACAACCCGGAACTCCAGGAGCGCCTGGCCGGGTCGCTGCCAGGCGTCCGGGTGACCGGGAACGCTGAGCAGCGCGGGCTCTCGGGCGGCAAGAACACCGGGATCGCGCTGGCTCGCGGAGCCGTCGTGGCCTTCCTCGATGATGACGCGGTGGCCGGTCCCCGGTGGCTGGAGTTCCTCGCTGAGTCCTACGCCGACCCGGCGGTTGCCGGGGCGGGCGGGCTGACCCTGCCCCGCTGGCAGGAGCGGCAGCCATGGTGGTACCCGGAAGAGCTCGCCTGGGTGATCGGCTGCTCTTACCGGGGCATGCCCACGTCCCGGGCGCCGGTCCGGAACCTGCACGGCGGGAACGCCTCGTTCCGGCGGGACGTGTTCGCCGCCGTCGGGGGATTCACCAGCGGTATCGGCCGCTCGGCCGGCAAGCGGCCGCTGGGCGGCGAGGAGACCGAGTTCTGCATCCGGCTCACCCAGCAGCGGCCCGGCTCCGTGCTGATCTTCGACGACCGCGCCGTGATCTGGCACCTGATTCCCGCGGCGCGGTCCCGGTTCTCGTACTTCCGCGCCCGCTGCTATGCGGAGGGGCTCTCCAAGGCGATGGTCACCGCCAGCGTCGGGGCTGGTGACGGCCTCTCCACCGAGCGCCGCTACACGGTCCGCACGCTGCCGCTCGGAGTGGCGCGCGGCCTGCTCGACCTGGTACGGGGCCGCCCGGCAGGGCTCGGCCGGGCGGCCGTGATCGTGGCCGGCCTGGCCGCGGCCATGGCCGGGTACCTGATCGGGTCGCTCCGGCGGCCGGCCTGGCGGAGGACCCCGGATGACGGCGCCGGCGGAGCCGGCGCGCCGGGCGGTGTGTCCCGGTGACCGGGCTGGCGCCGGTCGTGCCGGTCCTGATGTATCACGAGGTGGCTGGCAGGCCAGACACGGCGAGCCGGCTAGCGGTGCCGCCGCTGGCCTTCGCCGCGCAACTGGCGGCACTGGCAGCGGCGCGGTGCACCACGATCACCGCGGCCACGCTGGCCGCGGCCATGGCCGGCGAGACTGACCTGCCAGAGCGGCCGGTAGCGATCACTTTCGATGACGGGTTCGCTGACTTCCACTCGGTGGCACTGCCGCTCCTGCAGCAACACGGGTTCACCGCGACCGTGTTCGTGACCACGGGCTGGATCCAGGACGCGGTGCCCGCCGCACCGCGGCCCGGCAGGATGCTCAGCTGGCAGCAGATTTCGGAGGCCGCGTCGGCCGGGGTGGAGATCGGCGCGCACAGCCACGCTCACCCCGAGCTCGACCAGCTGCCCGCGCAGCAGCTTGCCCGCGAGCTGACCCTGAGCAAGGAGCTGCTGGAAGACCGCCTCGGCGGACCGGTCCCCGGGCTGGCCTATCCGTTCGGCTACTCCAGCGCCCGGGTGCGGCGGGCCGCGCGGGCTGCCGGGTACCGCTACGCGTGCGCGGTAGCCAACTCCATCGCGGGGCCTGCTCCGGACCTGTTCGCGTTGCCCCGCCTGACCGTCCGCGGATCCACCCCGCCGCTGACCTTCGAGCGGATCATCCGCGGACAGCAGATACCGATGATCTTCGCCAGGGACCGTGCCCTGACCAAGGGCTGGGCGATGGTCCGCCGCACCCGGTCAGCGGTCAGGCAGGCTGCGCCGCGCCGGGCTGACCCGGCGTCAGCCGATCCCGAACGGCGCTGGTAGCCTCGCGGCTCCGGCCGCATCCCGCAGCGGCGGCAGGCCGGCGATCTGGTCGATCAGCCGGGTCAGCGCGTAGTGCGTGGCAGGCACCCGCAGCACCGCCCCGGACAGCCGGGGCGCGATGACCACGAACGGTACGTCGTTGCCGGTGTCTCCCTCATCGAAGGTGATCACGATTGCCAGCCGCCCCGAGTGCCAGTCGGGTCCCGACATCAGTTCCGGCAGCCAGCTGCGCAGCCAGGCGTCCGCCTGCGCCAGCGTCCCGTTGTGGGCGTCGTGCAGCAGGTTGGGCGTGAGCAGGCCGACCACGGGCAGTTTGCCTGCCCGCACGTCTGCTGCCAGGGCCCCGCTGGCTGGCGTCCCGGCCGGAACGTCATTCAGCCGGCAGCTGGCTCGCTCGTCCGGGAAGTACGCCCAGGGGTTGTGGTTGACGTCGTAGTTTCCGCTGCTGGCCTGGTCACACGGCTGCGGCAGGGATTCCTCGTAGGCGCGGGCGCTCTCGCCGCTGGCCAGGGCCTGGCTGAACACCGACGGCCCCGGGTAGGCGCAGCCCGGTCCCGGATCGCAATCCTGCGGGTCGTTGAATGCGGACCCGCCGAAGATGGCCAGGTAGTTCGGCAGGCTGGGATGGGTGATGGCGCGCCACGCCGTGGCATATCCGTACCTGCGCGCGAGGCCCCACAGGTACGGCATGCCGCTGGGGAAGACCTCCCCGGTGTCGTGGTTCTCCTCCATGATCACAAGAATCTTGCGGGTGCGGGTGCGGGTGCGGGTGCGGGTGCGGGTGCGGGTGCGGGTGCCGGTGCCGGGTGAAGACGACCCGGCGGAGGCCCCGCTGCCGGTATGGCTACCGGCGCCTGGTTTTCCGTGCCCGGCCCCGGCTGGCGCCCCGTTGCCGCAGCCGGCGATGAGCAGGCTGGCAGCCATCCCCGCGATCAGCCAGCCGCGGGCGGGGCCGGCCAGGCCACGGCTGCCAAGGGTGAGCATCACCGGCCCGCGAATACGCACGGCGCCCCCCGGTCAGCAGGTGCGGGAATGCGCAGCATAAATCACGGCGTCCGGATGCTTGTGCAGCCAGGCCTGGGCAATCGTCCGGCGGCACCGCAGGGTCTTTCGCGGGGGGCCGTCGCCGCCCGCTACCCCGGGTCCCCCGTGACGGAGGCTTGGTGGCCATTGGCGCTGTCTTACCCTCCGTTCCGGCCGACCCGGAACTGGCTCATGAGAACGAAGTCTCCGGTTCAGCATGCTGCGCTCGTGAGCACACAGGCTCACGTACACCTGACGGCCACTTATGAGACGCCTGACGTTCACATTGTACTGACATAAAGCAGGTAAATCTCTGGTCAAATTACATAGAGTAAATGGCCGCAGCCGATGGGTCCCTCGATCATTCCGCCGGCTTGCCGGACCGCTTAAGCTAAAAGAGCCGGGCTGAAATCCGGGAGTTGCGCCTTCCTGGCGCGGGCGCAGAAGTGCTCGCCTGCTGTCGCTGGGCCGGAGGGGTCATGAGGTGGTCGCTAGCCGCAACCGCCGGGATAATCTCCCTGGGCGTAGCGGCATGTCAGGTGAGCCCGGTGCGGTCGGCTGAATCCACCTCGCCCAAAGTCAGCGCCGGGCGGGTGTTCCCGGCGGGGAACACCCGGGGCCCCTGGCGACTGCGGTTCGATGACGAGTTCACCCGCCGGGCTCTCAACCAGGAGCACTGGTCCACCGGCTGGCTTGGCAGCGGTATTACCCCTCCGGTGAACCAGCGTGAGCTGGAATGCTACAACCCCAGGCAGGTCAGGGTCGCCGGCGGCGCGCTCCTGCTCAGCCTGGCCCGGAGGCAAGAATCGTGTGGCGAGACTCGCCCGTTCGCCAGCGGAATGGTTAACAGCGACGGAAAGTTCCAATTCACCTATGGGTTCGCGCAGGCGCGTATCTGGCTGCCCGGCCGTGGGCCGCGGATCACCAATTGGCCCGCGTTCTGGATGGATGGCCAGCACTGGCCGGGTGACGGTGAGATAGACGTCGTGGAGGGCCTGGCCGGCCAGGCCTGCTGGCACTTTGTTGACCCTCATGCCAATCCCGGGGGGTGCGCACCGGGAGGGTATGCGAACGGCTGGCACACCTTCGGCGCGGACTGGGAACCCGGGAGCATCACGTACTACTACGACGGCCACGTGACGGGCAGGATCACCCGCGGGATTACCTCGGCTCCCATGTACCTGATCCTCAACCTCGCCGCCGCGCGAGCATACGGCAGCCGGATCCGCGTTCCGGCCACGATGCGGGTTGATTACGTGCGGGTGTGGCAGCACCCAGGCTGACTCCCGGTCCCTCGGCCCGGGGGAGCCACCAGCCCCGATCCCGGCGCCGGCATCACAGACGCGGTCAGTAGTGGTAGCGGGCGGAAATGATGATGATCTCCGCTTGCGTGACGAGATAGACGAGGCGGTGCTCCTCGTCGATCCGCCGCGACCAGGCGCCAGGCAGGTGGTACTTGAGCGGCCCGGGCTTACCGATGCCGCTGAAGGGATCCTGGCGGATGTCCTCGATGAGCTTGTTGATCCGGGCGAGCGTTTTGCGGTCGGTCCTGAGCCAGGACGTGTAGTCCTCCCAGCCCTGGCCTTCGAAGACCAGTCTCACCTGCCCCTGCCCCGCCCATCCGCCGCGTCGGGGTCGATGAGCTCGTGCTCGGTGAGGTTGACGCCGTTGAGGGCGTTTTCGTATGCCTTGAGCAGGCGACGGGCGTTGGCGGGCGAGCGCAGCAGGTAGGCGCCTTCTCGCAACGCGGAAAAGTCTTCGGCCGAGACCAGGACAGCGTTGCCGTGCCTGGACACGATCTCGATGGCCTCGTGGTCCTCGTTGACTCTCTTGATGAGCGGAAAGAGGCTCTTGCGTGCCTCGCTTGCGGTGATGGACATGCCAGGTACGCCTCCTGAAGTAGTACCAGATAGCGTACCACTCCCGATGGGGGGTGCCGGGCGGTCCGCAACGCGGGCGGCCGGCTTGGCAGCGGGCCTGCGGGTCGGCCAGGCCGGCAGGCCGTTAGGCTCTCCAGTCATGGCCCGACCGGATGGGCGCAGCCCCGATCAGCTGCGCGAGATACGGATGACCCGCGGCTGGCTGGCGCATGCTGAGGGATCGGTGCTGGTCGAGTACGGCCAGACCCGGGTGCTGTGCGCGGCCAGCGCCACCGAGGAGGTGCCGCGGTGGCGGCGCGGCAGCGGGCTCGGCTGGGTCACGGCCGAGTACGCCATGCTGCCGCGGGCCACCAACACCCGCGGCGACCGGGAGTCGATCCGGGGCCGGCCCGGCGGCCGGACCCAGGAGATTTCGCGCCTGGTCGGCCGCTCGCTGCGGGCCTGCATTGACGCCAAGGCGCTGGGCGAGAACACGATCATCATCGACTGCGATGTGCTGCAGGCCGACGGCGGCACCCGCCCCGCCGCGGTCACCGGCGGTTACG
>JAIRTY010000371.1 GCA_031254715.1 Nocardiopsaceae bacterium
CGATTTACCGCTACCAGGGATCGAGCCGCCGCAGGCGGCCAGGATGCCGCCGAGGAGGGGCATCGACAGGCCGATCGCGCTGCCACGGCGGAGGAACTGCCGCCTCGACAGCCGCCCGGCGACGAACTCGTCGATCACGTGTTCCTGGACCGGCCCCCGGCCACGCCGGAGATCGTCAAGCCGTGCGTGGTCAATCTTCTTGGGACGGTTGCCGTCCATCACACCCTCCACGGGAACTTGCCGTCATGTTCATGGTCCGGCGCGATGAAACGCCGGAATCACCCGAACTTGTGCACCAAAGGTAGCGGAGATAATCACCTGAGACCGAAAATGTTATTGAGTCTCAACACTCTGCAGCGATCGCAATTCGGCCACCGGGATGTGGCACCGCATGAAGTGGCCCGGTTCTACCTCCGCCAGCGGGGGCTCCTCCGACTCGCATACCCCGCTGGCCAGACGCCGCGGGCAGCGGGTGTGGAACACGCACCCCGACGGCGGGTGAGCCGGGCTGGGTATTTCTCCTTTCAGGATGATGCGTTCGCCAGGCATGCCGCCCAGCCGCGGCACGGCCGAGAGCAGCGCCTCAGTGTACGGGTGGTGCGGAGCCGAAAACACCATATCGGCCTCGCCGTACTCCATCAGCCGGCCGAGATAGAGGACGGCGATCCGGTCCGACAGGTAGCGGACCACCGCGAGATCATGGGAGATGAACAGGTAGGTCACCTGGTTCTTCGCCTGCAGCTCACCGAGCAGGTTGAGGATCGCCGCCTGCACCGACACGTCGAGCGCGGACGTGGGCTCGTCGCAGACCAGGATCCGGGGATTCCCGGCGAACGCGCGCGCGATGGCGGTGCGCTGCTTGAGCCCGCCCGAGAGCTGAGCCGGGCGCAGTCCCAGCTGCCGCGGCTCCATCCGGACCGCCCTGATGATCTCCTGCAGCCTGGCCTCGCGTTCCGCCCCGGTGAGCCCGGCGAGCTTGGTCAGGGCGCGCCCGATCAGGTGCCGCACGCTGTGCCGGCGGTTCAGCGCCGAATCGGGGTTCTGGAAGATGATCTGCATGGACCGGTGCTGATCGTGGCTCCGGTGGGCGGAGTCAGGCGCCAGCTCGGAGCCCGACAGCTCCAGCGCCGAGCCCTCGTCCGGGGATGTCAGGCCCAGCAGGACCCGGGCGAGGGTGGTCTTCCCGCTGCCCGACTCGCCGACCAGCCCCAGAGTCTCCCCACGGTGCAGGTCGAGGTCGATCCCGGTGAGGGCGTGCACGCGCTCCCGGTGGGCGGAGAAGGTCTTGGACACCCCGCGCAGCGAGATGAGCGGTTCCTGGCCGCGATCCGGCGGCGGGATCTGCGCCTCCTCCTGCGTGGCCCGCGGCAGCGTCCCCGCCCGCTCGTGGTAGTGGCAGCGGGCCGCCCGGGCGCCGTTCACCTGGTACATCGGCGGCGCTTCCTCCCGGCAGCGCTGGTCGGCAAGCGCGCAGCGAGGGGCGAAGATGCAGGCGGCGGGCACCTCGCCGGGGCCGGGGAGGAAGCCGGGGATGGTATCCAGGCGACCGTGATCCTTGCGCTGCCCCCGGCCCGGGATGCACCTGAGCAGCCCCACCGTGTACGGATGACTGGGCGCTTCGAAGACCTCCCTGGCCGGGCCCTCCTCCGCCAGTTCGCCCGCATACATCACGCCGACCCGGTCGCACATCTTGGCGATCACGGCAAGGTTGTGGCTGATGAACAGCACCGCGGTGTGGAACTCCTGCCGCAGCCCGGAGACGAGGTCGAGAATCTCCGCCTCGACCGTGGCGTCCAGGGCCGTCGTGGGCTCATCCAGGATCAGCAGGGCCGGCTCGGCGGCGAGCGCCATCGCGATGATGACCCGCTGCAGCATCCCGCCGGAGAGCTGATGCGGATACGAGCGCAGCACCCGGCCGGGGTCGGAGATCTGCACCTTGCGCAGCATCTCCTCGGCCCGCCCGGCCGCGTCCGCCCGGCTCAGCCCTGCGACCTCGAACACCTCGGCCACCTGGCGGCCGACCCGGATGGAGGGATTGAGCGCCCGGCCGGGTTCCTGGTACACCATGGACACCGTCCGCGCCCGCAGCCTGCGCAGGGCGTCCCCGGTCAGCGACGCGACGTCCTGGCCGGCCACCGTGACCGAGCCGGAGCTGATCTGCCCGTTCCGCGGCAGGTAGCGGGCGATGGCGAGCGCAATCGTCGTCTTGCCGCAGCCGGACTCCCCGACCAGCCCGAACGACTCCCTCGGCCCGATCTGGAACGAAACCCCCCGCACCGCCTGCCGGTCGGTACCGCGGACCGTGTAGCTCACGCCGAGGTCCGCGGCGTCCAATACCAGTCCTCCGGCCTGCTGGCTGCCGGGAGGGAGGGAAGTGCTCAGGGTCACTGGATGACCACCGCCTCGGTGGAGTCGGCAATGAGGTTGATGGCGACCACCAGCGAGGCGATCGCCAGCGCCGGGAAGAGGGTCTCCCACCAGTAACCGGCCGCCAGGTACTGGTAGCTGCCCGCAACGTCGCCGCCCCAGTCCGGCGTCGGCGGCTGGATACCGAAGCCGAGGAACGACAGGGTCGCAACCGTGAAGATCGCGTATCCGAGCCGGACGGTGAACTCGACGAGGATCGGACCGAGCACGTTCGGCAGTATCTCGACGAACATGATGTGGAGGTTGCTCTCGTCCCGGAGCCGGGCGACGGCGATGTAGTCGAGTTCCCGTTCCTGAAGCACCGCAGTCCGCACTGTCCGGGCGATGAGCAGCCCGAACACCACGCCGATGACAATGATCAGGGTGGGCGCCGAGGGACCCAGTGCCACCACGAACAGGAACGCCACGATCACGACCGGGAGGGCGAGCACGGCCTCGACGACCCGGCCGATCACGTTGTCCGTCACGCCCCGGAAATAGCCCTGCACCAGGCCGATGCAGGTGCCGATCACGGTGCCGAGGAGGGTTGCCAGCGGCGCGATGATGAGAATGTCCCTGGCTCCGGTGATGACCCGGGAGAGCACGTCCCGCCCCAGCGAGTCGGTGCCGAACCAGTGGGCGCCGGACGGCGCGGCGTTGAATGCGGTCAGGGCCCCGTGCACCGGGTTGTAGGGGCTGAACGTGGTTCCGAGCACGGCGCAGACGATCCACCACAGGAGCAGGATCGCCCCGGCGATGAACGCCTTGGAGCGCATCAGCTGCCGCAGGTTCTCCCGGCGGATGGCCCGGGCGGAGGTGTCGAGCGTGCCGCCAGCGGACGGAGGCCGGCCTCCGTCTGCTGGCGCGCTGTCCGCGGTGACGGGCTCCAGCGGGGAACCCGTGGCCGCCGCCGAGGCGACGGGCGCGCCGTGCAGTTCGTCTTCGCTCATCATTCGGCCCGCTGCAGCCGGATCCGGGGATTCAGCACGGTGTACAGGATGTCTGCGATCAGGGTCGCCGCGAGGTACACGACGCCGATGACCAGTACGCCCGCCTCCAGCATCGGGAAGTCCTTGTTGTTGGCGGCAGTGAAGATCAGCCTGCCGAGACCCGGATAGTTGAACAACGTCTCGACGACCACGAGGCCCCCGATCAGGTAGCCGGTCTG
>JAIRTY010000380.1 GCA_031254715.1 Nocardiopsaceae bacterium
CTTCGGCGCGCTGCTGGACCGGGACGCTGGCAGGTACCGGCTGGGCCCGGCGGACATGACCGTCCCGGCCGGGCGGCGGTACCTGCCGGGCACCATGGTGCTGGAGACGACGTGGGATCTGCCGACCGGCTGGGCCGTGGTCCGCGATGTGCTGCTGATCGGCCGGTGGCGGCATAACGCGGCCCGGTCGGACACGCACCAGCGGATTCCTGGCGATTACGCGGCCGAACGGGTATTGCTCCGCACCGCCCGGTGCCTGACCGGGTCGATCGACTTCGTGCTGGAATGCGAGCCAGTCTTCGGCTACGGCCGCCAGCGCGGGGAGTGGGAGCACGCCGGGCCCGGCTACGGGCACGCCGAGGCCCGGCTGGACGCCGTGGCGCAGGTCCGGCTGACCACCGACCTGAACCTCGGGTTCGAGGGCTCGCGGGCGATCGCGCGCCGCCGGCTGCGGGCCGGGGAGCAGGTCTTCTGCGCCCTGTCCTGGGGCGATGCGACCGCGCCGGAGACGTTCGGCCAGGCGCACGGCCGGCTGTCGGCAACCGGCGACTTCTGGCACGAATGGCTCAGCCGCGGCAACTTCCCCGATCACCCGTGGCGCCACTACCTGCTGCGCTCGGCGCTGACGCTGAAGGGCCTGATCTACGCGCCCACCGGCGCGCTGCTGGCGGCCGCGACCTGCTCGCTGCCTGAGACGCCCGGTGGGGAGCGCAACTATGACTACCGGTACTCCTGGCTGCGCGATTCCACGTTCATGTTGTGGGGCCTGTACACGCTGGGCCTGGACCGGGAAGCCAACGACTTCTTCTACTTCCTGGCGGACGCGGCGGGACAACAGGAAGACCTGCAGATCATGTACGGGATCGGCGGCGAGCGGGAGCTGCCCGAGCAGATACTCGACCACTTGTCTGGCTACGACGGGGCACGGCCGGTCCGGATCGGCAACGGCGCCTGGGACCAGCGCCAGCACGATGTCTGGGGGGTCCTGCTCGACTCGGCCTACCTGCACACCCGTTCCAGGGACCGGCTGGACGTGCGCGCCTGGCCGATGCTCAAACGGCAGGTGGAAGCGGCCCTCGCGCACTGGCGCGAGCCCGATCAGGGGATGTGGGAGGTCCGCGGCCCGGCCCGGCACTTCACCTCCTCCAAGATCATGTGCTGGGTCGCCGCTGACCGCGGCGCGAAGCTCGCGGTGCTGCGCGGCGAAACCGAGCTGGCGGCGCGCTGGCGGGAGGCGGCCGCGGAGATCCACGCCGACGTGTGCGCCAACGGCACCGACGACCGCGGGGTGTTCTGCCAGCATTACGAGACCACGGCGCTGGACGCCTCGCTGCTGCTGATGCCGATCGTCGGCTTCCTGCCGCCGGACGACGACCGGGTCCGCGCGACCGTCCTGGCCATCGCCGACGAGCTCACCGAGGACGAAATGGTGCTGCGGTACCGCGTCGAGGAAACCGACGACGGTTTCGGCGGCGAGGAGGGCTCGTTCACGATCTGCTCGTTCTGGCTGGTCTCCGCCCTGGCCGAGCTCGGGGAGTTCGACCGGGCCCGGTCACTGTGCGAGAAGCTGCTGTCGTACGCGAGCCCGCTGCTCCTCTACGCCGAGGAGATCGATCCCCACACCGGTCGCCACCTGGGGAACTTCCCGCAGGCATTCTCGCACCTGGCGCTCATCAACGCGGTGATGCACCTGATCGCCGAAGACCAGCGCCGCAGCAGTGCCCCGTTCTCCTTATCTCCGGTTATCTCCGGGCGGGCCAGTTATCTCCCGGGCGGGCCAGCGGACCCGGCCGGGTACTCCGCCAGCGGGACCGCGCCCTTGGCCCAGGCGTCCAGGACGGGGGTCACGACCCGCCACGACTGCTCGGCCTCGTCGGCCCGGATGGACAGGGCGGTCTGCCCGGTCAGCACGTCCAGCAGCAGGCGGCCGTACGGCGGCAGCTCAGCCGGCTCGTGGCGGGCCCGCATGGTGAGCGGCTCCAGGCTGAACCCCGCCTTCGGGCCGATCCCGGTGAGCTCCAGGGTGATGTCTTCCGGGTCGAGCCCGAACCGCAGCTGGTTGGGCAGCGGCTCGGCCGGCGTGTCGATCGGCAGGTGCGGGACGGGGCGGAAATGCACGACCACTTCCTTGCGGTCGGCGGCCATCGCCTTGCCGGTGCGGAGCCGGAACGCCGTATCCGCCCAGCGCCAGTTGTCGAGCTCGAGCCGCACCTCGGCAAACGTCTCGGTGGCCCGCGCCGGGTCGACCCCTTCCTCCTCGACGTAGCCGGGGACCTCGCGGCCGCCCGCCCGGCCAGCGGTGTAGCGCGCCCGCCGGGTGCCGGTGACCGCGGCGCCGTCCAGCTGGCGGACCGACCGCAGCACGTCCACCTTGCGGTCGCGCAGGTCCCGCTCGCCCACGCTGACCGGCGGCTCCATCGCCACCAGGCACAGGATCTGCAGCAGGTGATTCTGGATCATGTCTTTCAGCGCGCCGACGCCGTCGTAGTACCCTGCCCGGCCCTCCAGCGCCAGCGACTCCTCCCAGATGATCTCGATCTCGCCGATGTGGGCGCTGTTCCACAGCGGTTCGAGCACCCGGTTCGCCAGCCGCGTGCCCAGCAGGGCCTGCACGGTCGTCATCGCCAGGAAGTGGTCCACCCGGAAGATCTGCTGCTCGTCGAAGGCCCCGGCCAGCAACTGGTTCAAGCTGGCCGCGGAGCTCAGGTCCTCGCCGAACGGCTTCTCCAGCACCAGCCGGCTGCCGGGCGGCAGCCCCGCCTGGCGCACCGCGCTGATCGCGGCGGGAAAGACCGACGGGGGCAGCGCCAGGTAGACGGCCACTGGGCCCTGCCCCGCCAGGCAGGCCGCCACGCTCGCCGGGTCGGCGAG
>JAIRTY010000392.1 GCA_031254715.1 Nocardiopsaceae bacterium
GGCGCGGCACGGCCGGTCGACCTGATCGGGGTCCGGGCCGCAGAAGGCCAGGAACAGCTCGTGGCCGGCAGCGTGTACCTGGGCATCGTGGCCGAGGGCGGCGAGCTACTGAACCGGAGCCGCCTGGCCCGCGGCCGGGCCGCGTATCAGCTGGCCGGCCTGCGGGCGCTGGTGGCCTGGGAGCCGGCCCGGTTCACGGTGGAACCGGTCCCGGCCGCCGGCGGCAGCCAGGAGTTCGGCGGATTCTGCGTGGTGGCCGCCAACTCGGGCTACCTGGCCGCGGGCACCCCGGCCGCGCCCGACGCCGACGTGACCGACGGGCTGCTGGACATCATCACCGTGCACGACGGTCCCCGCCGCTCGTTCGTGCGGGTCATGCAGCGGGCGGCGAAAGGAACCCACCTGGGCCTGCGGCAGGTGGGCGCGGACCGGGCCGCCTCGGTCACCGTGCTCGCCGACCGGCCCATGCGCGCCGGCGCCGACGGGGAGACGCTGGCCTGTGCCGCGCCGCTGCCGGCCGGGACGCCGCTGCGGATCCGCGCCCGGCCGGCCGCGCTGAACGTCATCCGTGGGCAGGGCCCGGCCTGAGCGGCGCCGGCCCGCGAGTGCCGGCGCGCCCTGAGCGCCCCCTCGCCTGACCGCACTGCCGGCTGGCTACACTGCGGCTGTGGCTGTTGCCCGGCTGGCCTCCGTTGCGCTCGATTGCGCTGATCCGCTGCCGTTAGCCAGGTTCTGGGCGGCGCTGCTCGGCGGCGAGATCGCCGCCACCAGCGACATGGTGGCGGCGGTCAGGACCGATCGCGGCTGGCTGATGGCGTTGCGGGTGCCCGGCTATGTGCCGCCGGCCTGGCCGGACGGGAGCGTCCAGAAACAGATCCATCTCGATCTGGCGGTCGATGACCTCGAGGCGGCCGAAGCGGAGGCGGTCCGGCTCGGGGCGCGGAAGGCGGCGGAGCAGCCGGGACCCGACCGGTGGCGGGTGCTGCTCGACCCTGCCGGGCACCCGTTCTGCCTGACAACCCAGATTCCGGCGTAGCGCAGGCACCGGGTGCCGCCGTCACCCCTTCGGTGACGGCGGGAGATCAAGCTGGGCCTCCTGGGCCAGCCGGACAAGCTGGGCCCGGGTCTGGGCGCCGGTCTTCTGGACCAGATGCGCGCGGTGGGTCTCCACCGTCCGCACCGCGATCGCGAGAATCTCCGCGATCTCGGAGTTGGTGTGGCCGAGCGCGACCAGGCGCAGTATCTGCCGCTCTCGCTGGGTCAGGTCGGCGGCGGTCCCCCCGGCGGGGACGGGAAGCCGTGCCTTCCACCGCACGAGTGCCGCGCCCAGTGACGGCTGGAGGTACTCCTTGCCGGCGGCGACCGCCCGGATGGCTTCGACCAGCTCATCGGCCGCCGCGTCCTTCAGGATGTAGCCGCGGGCACCGGCAGCGAAAACCGTGTCGATCATGGGCAGGCTGTCCACCATCGACAGCACCAGGACCGGAACGCCGGGGAAGTTCTCCCTGATGGCGGCCACCGCGCCGGGACCGCTGAGGTCGTTCCCGAGTACCAGATCGAGCAGGATCGCGTCCGGCTCGCAGGTCAGCCCCAGCGCCTCTGGCACGCTCGTCGCCTCACCGCAGACCCGCATCTGCGGCTGCTGCTCCAGCAGCAGCCGCAGGCCCGTGCGGACGACGGCGTGGTCGTCGATGAGCATGAGGTTCATGGACGCGCCGCGCTCCCCCTGCGGGTTGTCGCCCGGCTGCCGTTCCAGCATCACGACCGCCTGCCGGTCAGCAGCCGGCGGAGCGTGCCGGGCTGGGAGGTTTCCTCGGCCGGCACGCGTACCTGGACGAGGGTCCCGGCACCCGGCCGTGACTCCAGCGCCACCTGGCCGCCTACCCGGGATGCTCGCTCCCGCATGGCCCGCAGGCCCAGGTACCCGCCCGACGCCTGGCCGCTCAGGACCCTTTCGGTATCGAACCCGGTGCCATCGTCCTCGATCACGACCGTCAGCCAGCCGCCCCGGACGGTCAGGGTCAGCGAGGCCGACCGGGCCTGCGCGTGCTTCGCCACGTTGGTCAGCGCCTCCTGGACGACCCGGTAGATGACGACCTCGACCTGGCGCCCGAGGTTCAGCACCGGCGGGTCGGCGGCGAAGTCCACCTGGATCCCGCAGGCCTCCCCCATGTGCTCGGCGAGCCTGTGCAGCGCCGGCGCGAGGCCATGTTCATCGAGTTCCATCGGCCGTAGCTGGTGCGCGAGCGACCGGGCTGCCCGCAGTGCCCGCTCAGCAAGCTGGCGGAGGTCGGCCACCTGCTGCCTGATGTCCTCCCCCGCGCGCTGCTCCAGGTGCTTGGCGTACAGGATGATGGAGGTGAGGAGCTGGCCCTGCTCATCGTGAATCTCCCGAGCGAGCCGCGCCCGCTCCTCCTCCCGGGCCCAGAGCTGAGTCCAGAACACCATCTCGTCCAGCTGGCCGTGCTCCCCCAGCGCCAGCAGCGACTGCGCATGGGTCGCTGACTCCCGCTCCTCCTGCAGCAGCCGAACGTTGCGGTACGCCACCCCGGCGCAGGACGCCAGCGCCTCGATGATCTCCTGGTCGGCCCGGTCGAACGGCTCGTCGTTGCGCTTATCGGCCAGGTACAGCTCGCCGATCACCCGGCTCCCCGCCCGGATCGGGGTACCGAGGAAGCGGCGCATCACCGGGTGGAACTCCGGGAACCCGGTGGTCCGCGGGTCCTCGCTCAGCTCATCGATGACCACCGTCGTGCCCTCGCTGAGAAGCTGGCCGTGCAGGCCAG
>JAIRTY010000140.1 GCA_031254715.1 Nocardiopsaceae bacterium
CGCACGGCCTGAGACTGCTGACTGACAACCCAGGCCAGCGGGCGCTGCTGCTGGCGGACTTCGACGCCCGCATCGGCGGCGCGCTGGAGGAGATCCTGCGGATCTCCCCTCCGGTGATCTATTTCCGCCGGACGCTGACCCGCGATTTCGAGCTGAACGGGTTCCCGCTGAAGTCCGGTGACAAGGTGCTGCTCTTCTACAACTCGGCGAATCGGGACGAGGCCGTCTTCGACCGCCCGGACGAATTCGACATCGCCCGGACCGACAACCGGCACCTGGCTTTCGGTGCTGCCGGTCCGCATTTCTGCCTCGGAACGCACCTGGCCCGCCGGGAGATGACCGTCATGTTCCGGGAGTTGCTTACCCGGCTGCCCGAGATCAGGGCAACCGGCGAGCCGGACATGCTGCTGTCCAACTGGATCAACGGCATCAAGCACATGGACTGCACCTTCTAGGCGCTCTCCGAGGCTCTCCCATCCGTGAAGCGGCGGTCGACCGGGTTCCCTTCGCAACCATAAGGTTTAGCGTGCCCGGTCGCGCCGAGGTACGGGCGTAAAGGTCACGGGCAGGCCGGTGAGACCGCGAACCCACACCGACGGGCGCCATTCCAGGGATCCTGCCGGAACCGCCAGCGTCAGGTCCGGCAGCCGGTCGAGCAGCACTTCGACGCTTGTCTTGGCGATGACCTCGGCGAGTTCCGGCGCCGGATAAGGGCAGCCGTGCTCACCGTGGCTGAAGGACATCTGGGCGCGGTTCCCGGCTGCACCGTCAGCATCCCGGCGTACATGCGGATCCGCGTTCGCCGCCGCCAAGCCGAGGACAAGCAGATCCCGTGCCCGGATGCGCTGGCCGCCCAGTTGCGTGTCGCGGGTAGCGATACGCGGGATTGAGTTCTGCGTGGGCGTGTCCTCCCACAGCACCTCGTCGAGTGCCTGCCCGGCAGTGGCCCGGCCCCCGGACAACGTGGCGGCGAACCTGGCGTCGGTCAGCATCAGCCGGACGCTGTTGCCGATCCAGTTGCTCGTGGGCTGATGGGCTATCGAGAGGACCACGAGCAGGTCCAGCACAATCTCCTGGTCGCCGAGATCCGCCGGATGCTCCAGCAAGCGAGAAGTCACATCCGGGCCCGGAACCCGGCGCTTGGCCTCCACCAGCCGCTGCATGGCGTCCTGCACGCGTTCATAGGAGTCCATGGAATCCTCGCCCGCCGAATCCACCGAGACGGCGATATCGCGGACCAGGCCCGTCGCATCGGCCGCGGACATGCCGAACATTGCCGCAGTCGCGCGCAGCGGGATCTGCTCGGCGTACTGGGCCATCAAGTCGGCCTCGCCGCTGCCGGCAAACTCGTCTATCAGCTCGTCAGCGATCCGCTCGCACTCCACGGAAAGCTCGGACTGATCGACGGCGGCGAGGGCGTCGCTGATGGCTCCGGCGCGCTCGCGGTGCGCCGCCCCCTCAGTGAACATCACCGAAGGGTTGTCGACGACGTACGCGAACAACGGCCAGTCGTCGGGAATGCGATCCCAGGCGTTCCAGCGCTGGTTTTCCCGGGTGAACAGCTGGGGATCGTTGGCGACCTGGTCGACCTCGCGGTACCCGCAGACGAACCAGGCGGGGATATCGCCCTCGAGCAGGACCGGCGCGACGGGCCCGTACTGCTGCCGGATCTGCCGGTAAAGCCCGGCCGGGTCGTTCCTGAACTGTGGCCCGTACAGTCGCACCGGGCCGGCCGGCCGGGGCTGCTCCGCGCTCATGACATGGCTCCCCGCGCGGAACTCAGCGCGTGAGCGTGGCTGACGAGGGCTATCAGCACCTGCTTCGACGACTCCCGGTCTCGTGCGTCGCAATCGATCAGCGGGACCTCTTCGGACAGGGTGAGCGCCTCCCGCACATCAGCCAGGCCGTACCGGGGGGCGATAAAGTTGTTACGAGCGACAATGAACGGTGTCCCGCGGCTTTCCAGCAAGTCGATAGCATGCCACGAATCCTCCACACGGCGCATGTCCACCAAGACCACCGCGCCGATGGTGCCGGCAAATAACCTGTCCCACAGGAACCTGAACCGTTCCTGGCCCGGCGCGCCGAACAGGTACAGCACCATGTGCTCGTTGAGACTGATCCGTCCGAAGTCAAAGGCAACGGTGGTCATGGCCTTGTTCGCAACGCCCGCGTTCTGATCCACGCCAACACTCGCCTGCGTCATTGTCTCTTCGGTATTCAGCGGGCGGATTTCACTGACCGAACGCACCATGGTCGTCTTGCCCACCCCGAACCCGCCAACGATCACGATCTTCACGCCTTCCATAGCGCTGTTGCGCAGCGGAGCACGAGCCGGCCGTTCAGAGATTCTTGAGTCCAACGAGCACCTTCTTCAGGAGTTCGGCGTCGGATGTCTGCGCCCCGCCCCTAGCCGACGGGTGGCGGGCCGACACCCTGCCCTCATGCAGGAGATCGGACAGCAGGATCTTCACCACGCCCACCGGCAGCCCGAGCACCGATGCGACCTCCACGACCGCCGTTGGGTTCCTGCAAATCCGGAGGATCTTGGCATGCTCGGACTGCATCCCCGGCGCCGGACTGACCTCACTGACGATCAGCGTGACCAGATCCAGGTCAGCCCCCTCCGCCCGGCTGCGGCCACCGGTAACGGTGTAGAGCCGGTCCGGGTTCTCGCCGTCGATCCCCCAGCGCATCATTCCGGGCTGTGGCTAGGCAAGGACGGGCGTGGCGGAGAGGTCAGGAAAGCGCCGATCTGCTCGACCAGTTCGTCCATCCGGTGACCGATCAATCCGACATCGGCAGTATCGTCTGCCAGTACAGCCAGGTGAGCGCCTACACCGGCCTCCACGATGAACAGCAGCCCGCCGTAAAACTCCGTCATCGACTGCCGCACCCCGCCGGTACCATCGCCGAATTCCACCGATGCGCTCTGCGAGAGTGCCTGCACTCCTGCCGCAATGGCTGCTAACTGGTCGGCCTTGTCCACCGACAATTGGCTCGTATGGCAGAGCTTGAGCCCGTCTCGGGACAACACCAGGGCATGCACGGCTCCGGCAGTGCTGTCCACCAGGTTCTCCAGCAGCCAGTCCAGGTTCGCGCTCGTCGTGCTCATCCCTGCTCGCTCTCCTGGTCTGGCTCGTGTCGGCCTGCAGCGGGATCGCTCTCCCGCTTATCCGATCGGGTGCCCTGGCGGAAGGCTTTGAACCGCGCACCGGAATCGGTACGCGGCGGCAGCGGCTTGGACTCCGGCACCGGCGCACGCCGTGAGGCAGCCGTCAGAGTCCCTCCTGGGCGCCGCTTCGGCAGGCTGCGTTGTTCACCGCCCACGGCCATCGGCACGGTCTGTGAACCGGCGCTTCCGGCGAGATCATCGTCAGCCGCCGGCTCCTCCGTCGTGATTTCCGGCGCTGGCGACAGCTCCTCGTCGCGAGGATGCGAAATCAGCTGGTTCGGGATCCGGACCAGTACACCTGTCCCGCCACGCGAGGATGGCCGGAAAAAGACCTGCAGCTGGTGCTTACGGGCCAGGCACCCGACTACCGCCAGGCCCAGTCTGGTGCCGGACAGCTTCGCAAGGTCCAGCGGCTCGGATGCCGACACCGCCGCCTCCGCCCGCTCCAGCGCCTGCGCCTTCATGCCGAGACCGGCGTCCTCGATCGTTACGACAATGCCGAGGTAGAGTTCTTCGACATATACATGCACCTCCTCAGAAGGCGGGGAGAAACGGGTGGCGTTATCCATCAGCTCCGCCAGCGCGTTTATGACGTCCTCGGCCGCATATCCT
This sequence comes from Nocardiopsaceae bacterium, assembly GCA_031254715.1. Classification (GTDB taxonomy): domain Bacteria; phylum Actinomycetota; class Actinomycetes; order Streptosporangiales; family Streptosporangiaceae; genus JAIRTY01. The sequence goes on from JAIRTY010000140.1 coordinate 3,788, forward strand.
GCGATGGCTGCGGTACTGACGGAATGGATCCGTATCCGCTGATACGCACGTATGCGCCCCATTGCGCCGCGCAGGATGCTTTCCATCACGATCGGCTTGGCCCACCTGCGGCCCGAGCGGGCACCGGTCAGCACGGCGATGCTGTCCGCCAGCCGGCCCGCCTGCGCTGCACCATGATCCAATTTCAGCAGGTCGCCGAGAACTGCCTCGGAATGACGATCCTCCATCTCGCGCAGATCCGCCATCATGCTCGTCGCCAAGGCCTGGACCCGGCCCGCGGCATTGGCGCACGCCGCCATAGCCGCCGCGCGCCGCCGCTCCTCCGCCCCGATCTCCCTCGCCAGCACCCGCACGACCCGCTCGAGAGCGCCATCGGCGGTCAACGGCGCCCCGGCAAGAACCGAATCCGCTGCCGCGCCGTCGCGCAGCTTCGCGGCCGCAGCGGGCAAGACGTCCTCGGCCAGCAGGTCAAGACCCCGACGTAAGACCTCAGCCCGGCCACGAACACGCCGCAGGAGTTCGGAGTGATAGGCGATCCACCCGGCCGCGACGGCCAGCAGCACCGCGAGCACCCCGCCGGACGTTCCGACCAGTGGCCGGCTGGATACGGGTATCCCGGCTGTGACCCACGCCATCGCGCCACCCGCGATGGCCATAACAGGGAGCATGGCCAGCAAGGCGCTGATCAGCGGTGGCCGTCCTCGCTGAAGGGCAGCGGGCTCTCGTTCTGACATCGGGATCAGGTCCTCAAGTCGGCTGCGCACAGAACATGACAATGCTCTGAACTTAGTGGATGGCGACATGCCAGGCATGCCGAATCTAATCCACCCGAGCCAGCAACGGCGTTTGCGCCGGCGGCCTGCCGGATGCCAATAGCCGGCCTTCCGCTGAGGTGCGGCGATGGGTCAGATGTAATCATGCATGTGGCCACCCGCGATTACGTATTAGGATGATATATCCGTTCTTTTCGGTACAAGCCAGGAGCGGCCAGTAGACGAAGCGGCCCAGCGGTGCCGAGCACCGGGTAGCGGATCAGCCCGGCCTTCTTTCCCGGGCCGGCGGTGCTGTCCCTGGCGGATCACCAGCGCTCTGAGCACGCAGGAGGGGCCGCAGGCGGGCAGCGAGCAGGCCGGTAGCTTGCTGGCCGGTAATCGCTGCCGGATCCCGGGATCGCCAGGTGGCGAGGAACAGGAGCATGCCGAGGAAGCCGGTTACCTCGGCATCGATGGACACTTCCGGGCGCAGCTGGCTGGCCGACTGGCTGAATGCCCTGGTAAGCATGCGCTGGGCAGCGGCAGGGATCTCCTTCACCTGATCGAGAAGATCGGGGTAGCGGGCGGCCTCGGTGAGGCCGAACTGGAGGAGCTCGGGGCGGTCGGCGAGCAACGATTGCAGCCGGGCCAGCGCACGCAGGAGGCCGTCCATCGCCGTCGCCGCGGTGGATGAGTCGACGGCGGGGTCATAGGCGTCGATGGCGGCGGCGGGATGGAACCGGCGCACGGCCTCACGGGCCAAAGACGTCTTATCGCCGAAGTGACGGTAGACAGTGACCTCGTTGACCCCGGCTGCGATGGCGATATCGCGGGTCGTGATAGCGGCCATGCCTTTCTGGGCGGCTTGCGCGAGGAATGCCCGCAGGATGCGGTCTTCAGTGTCTTGGCTGCTCGTGGTCAGGTTGCCGCGCCGAGTGCGATGGCGACCACGATGAGGGTGGCGGCCTGGATGGCGGCGCGGGCCGCCGACCAGCGGGCGAACCGTGTGAGCAGAGGCGCGAGGGCCACCGTCGTGTTATCAGCCCGTCCGATCTGGAACATGGTGGGTGCGGCGCGCCCGGTGGTGATGCTGTGCAGGACCGAAAGGGCCGCGGCTGCCGCCAGCAGGCCGGTTACCGGCGCTGGCGCTCCTTGCGCGGCTGCTACGCCGAAAGCGCCGATGGTCAACGCCGCGGCACTGATGCCCGTGGCCGCGTAGAAGGCTATTCCGTTTCCCAGGTCCGCCGATCGGGCGTAGGCAGCGTAGCTGGTGACTCCCATCCGCCGCCGTGCGGGGAGCTGGACAATGACTTTATCCAGCGACAGTCCCGTCAGTATCCCGTCGCTCACCAGGGCGGCAAGGGTCATCGCGGTCACGGCACCGTCCACGGCAACCTCCACTGCCCACGGCTACCTCCACTATGCAAGCAAGCAATTACATTCTTGCATAGCTCCGGCCAGCCTAGCGGCGGCGGCCCGATCCGGATGGTGACTATCCATCAAAATGAGTTGATGTACAATCCTGGCTGTGAGGTCGGATGTACAGCCTGTGCCGCCGCCGTTCGCGCGGATGGCGGCGGATCCGCTGCGGTGGACGCTGCTGCGGGAGCTGGCGAGCGGCGACCGGCGGGTGCGGGAGCTGGTGTCGCTGGCCGGCCAGCCGCAGAACTTGGTCTCCTACCATCTGGGCCAGCTGCGAGCCAGCGGGCTGGTGGGGGCGCGGCGCAGTAGCTTCGACGGCCGTGAAACCTACTACCGCTTGGACCTGGCGCGGTGCGCGGAGGCGCTGGCCGCGGCCGGAACGGCGCTGCACCCGGGGCTGTGGCTCAGTGCCGCGTCTCCGGCCCCGCCTGCGGGCGGCGGCTGGACCGGGTGCACGGTGCTGTTCGCGTGCACGGGCAACAGCGCCCGGTCACAGGCCGCTGAGGCGCTCGCGCAGGCCCGCTCGGCCGGCCGGGTCCGGGCCTTCAGCGCGGGAAGCCACCCCAAGCCACTGCATCCCAACGCGGTGCGGGTCATGGCGTCCCGCGGCATCGACCTGGCCGGGCGGCAGTCCAAGCACCTCAGCGTGTTCTCCGGGCGGCGGTTCGACTATGTGCTCACCTTGTGCGACCGGGTTCGGGAGGTCTGCCCGGAGTTCCCCGGCCATCCCGGTTACAGCCACTGGAGCATTCCCGACCCTGCCGCTTCCGGCGGCAGCGATCAAGACTCCTACCCGGCGTTCGAGGCGATGGCGGCCGAGTTGGAGACGCGCATCGGGTTCTGGCTGGCCGCCGCCGGCGCGGCACCGGCGCAGGCAACTATCAGGGAGGCATGAATGACCAGCGCGCAGGAGATGGTGAACGTCCGCTACATGGTCGATGACGTGCAGGCAGCCATCGACTTCTACACCGGCCATCTTGGTTTCGGCCTGCGCTTCAGCGCGGCGCCGGCGTTCGCCGACGTCTCCCGCGGCAACCTGCGGCTGCTGCTGGCGGGGCCGGACAGCTCGGCGGGCCGGCCGATGCCCGATGGCCGCAAGCCGGGGCCGGGCGGCTGGAACCGCATCCACTTCATCGTTCCCGATATCGCCGCCGAGGTCGCCCGGCTGCGTGCCGAGGGCGTGTGCTTCCGCAATGACATCGTCACCGGCCCCGGCGGGAAGCAGATCCTGGTCGAAGATCCCGCGGGCAACGTGGTGGAGCTGTTCGAGCCCGCCGCTACCTCCCCGCCTAGCCGGTGAGGTCCGCCTGCCGCTGGCATTGCCGGAGGGCCCACGGGTGATCGCGCTACTGGTGGT
>JAIRTY010000446.1 GCA_031254715.1 Nocardiopsaceae bacterium
CCATCCGGCTGGAGATGGCGCGGCGCATGCTCCACGATACCCATGTCATCGGCTCCCACACAGAGAACCTGCGGGATTCTGTGCTCGCGGCCACAAGCGGGCGCGGCGCGGACGTTGCCATCGTCACCGCGCCGGCACTCCAGCAGCGTCACCGATTCCAGGGCGAACGCCTCCCGGACCCGTTCCAGGACGGCTTCCACCGACCGCTGGCCGCGCAGCACGTTCCCGGCCGTGGTGGTCAGCAGTTCCGATTCCGCGCCGGCCCGGGCCGCCTGCCGGGTCCGGCGGGCAGCCTGGTCCACCACCAGCGAGACGGCCACCGCCACCACCACGAACACCCCGAGCGCGAACACGTTGTTGGCCTCGGCGATGGTGAAGCGGTGGATCGGCGGGGTGAAGTAGTAATTGAGCAGCAGCGAGCCTGCGATCGCCTCCAGCAGCGCGGGCACCAGCCCGCCGACGAGTGCCACCCCGATCACCGCCGCCAGGAATATCAGCACGTCGCTGATGAGGGTGGCCTGCCCGCGCAGGGCCGTGAGCACAACGGTCAGCAGCGGCGCCAGGGCGGCGGCGAGCACGTAGCCCGCCACCTGCCGGCGCCTCGTGAGCCCGCCCCGGGAGCGGGGTAGCCCGCGGCCGCGGCCCATGTGCGCATGCGTGACGATGTGGACGTCGATGTCCCCGGAGCCGCGGATGGTGCGGGCCCCGATCCCCGGCCCGGTCAGCGTGGCCGACAGCCAGGACCGGCGGCTGGCGCCCAGCACGAGCTGGGTGGCGTTCTCGGCGCGGGCGAACGTCAGCAGCGCGTCCGGGACATCATCGCCGACCACCTGGTGATAGGTCGCGCCCAGCGACTCGGCCAGCCGCCGCTGCGCGGCCAGCGTGCCCGGGCTGGCGCCGGTGAGCCCGTCGGAGCGGGTCACGTGGACCGCGAGCAGCTCGCCGCCCGCGGACCGGGCGGCGATCCTGGCCGCCCGCCGGATGAGGGTCTCGCCTTCCGGGCCGCCGGTCAGCGCGACCACCACCCGTTCCCGTGCCTCCCAGGTGCCGTGGATGTCGTGCGCCGCCCGGTACCGTTGCAGCCCCTCATCGACCCGGTCAGCCAGCCACAGCAGGGCGAGCTCGCGCAGTGCGGTGAGGTTTCCCGTTCGGAAATAACTGGTGAGGGCCGCGTCGATCTTCTCCGGCGGGTAGACGTTGCCGTGCGCCATCCGCCGCCGCAGCGCTTCCGGCGTCATGTCGATCAGTTCGACCTGCTCGGCCGCCCGGACCACGGCGTCGGGGACCGTCTCCCGCTGCGGCACCCCGGTGATCCGCTCGACCACGTCATTGAGTGACTCGAGATGCTGGATGTTGACCGTGGAGATCACGTCGATGCCGGCCGCCAGCAGTTCCTGCACGTCCTGCCAGCGCTTGGGGTTGCGGGAGCCGGGCACGTTGGTGTGGGCCAGTTCGTCCACCAGCGTCACCTGCGGCCGCCGCGCCAGCACCGCATCGAGGTCCATCTCCTCGAAAGAGGTCCCCCGGTAGGGAAGCCGGGCCCGCGGCACGACCGCCAGGCCCTTCAGCAGGTCGGCGGTGTGGGCCCGGCCGTGCGTCTCGACAAAGCCGGCTACCACGTCGGTACCCCGTTCGGCGCGCCGGTGACCCTCGCCGAGCATGGCGTAGGTCTTCCCGACCCCGGCCGCGGCGCCCAGGTAGATCCGCAGCCGTCCCCGGCCGTCCTGGCTCATGTCCCCTCGCGTGCGCGAGACCCTGATCTGGCCCCAGCTATCTGCTGGCATCTACCAGTCTGCCTCGCTTCCGCGCCACCGCGGTCCGCCGGCGGCTGGCCGGCGGGCCGGGGCCCTGATGGGCCGACCGGTCCGTGATGACCGGCATAGTCCCAGTTCACTGCCCAGCGGGGGGAGTTGCGGGCCGTCCATACGGGATCCATGCGCCCGGCACCCGAACGCATGCGCGTTCCGCACGGCTGCGGCGGCGCGGCCACCGGCTGCGTGCCTGCTAAGGTTCGGGCGATGTATCGGCGTGTCGCAGCTCAGGGGGCCTTGACGGTCGGCGCGCTGGGGATTGTCTTCGGGGACCTCGGCACCAGCCCGCTGTATACGATTCAGACGGTCTTCAGCCCCAGCGATCCGCACCCGGTCCGGGTGTCCACGGAGAACACCTTCGGGATCGTCTCCCTGGTCTTCTGGACCGTGACGATCATCGTCACGGTCACCTACGTGCTGCTGGTGATGCGCGCCGACAATGACGGCGAGGGCGGGATCCTGGCGCTCATCACCCTCATCCGAAGGCGGGGAATGCCCGGCGGGCGGCGGGCCAAGATGGCGCTCGCGGCGCTGGGGATCTTCGGGGCCTCGCTGTTCTTCGGCGACAGCGTGATCACGCCGGCGATCTCGGTGCTGTCCGCCATCGAGGGCGTCAAGGTCGCCTCACCGTCGGTCGGCGGGGCGGTCGTCCCGATCACCGCCGCGATCATCGTCGGCCTGTTCCTGCTGCAGCGGCTCGGCACCGGGGCGGTCGGGCGCCTGTTCGGCCCGGTCATGGTCGTGTGGTTCGTGGTGATCGGGGCGGTCGGCATCCGCGGTGTCGCCGCCCACCCCCAGATCCTGAAGGCGCTCTCGCCCTCCTACGCCCTGGGCTTCCTAATCGGCCATTTCCCGGTCGCCTTCTTCTCGCTGGCCGCGGTCGTGCTCGCGGTCACCGGAGCGGAAGCACTGTATGCGGACATGGGGCACTTCGGCCGCGCGCCGATCACCCGGGCCTGGCTGCTGCTGGTCTTCCCGGCCTGCATCCTCAGCTACATGGGGCAGGGCGCGCTCGTGCTCGCCAGCCCGGCCACCGCCATCCGCAGCCCCTTCTTCCTGCTGGTACCGGCGTGGGGGCGGCTTCCGATGGTCTTCCTGGCCGCGGCCGCGACGGTCATCGCCTCGCAGGCGGTGATCAGCGGCGCGTTCTCGATCACCCAGCAGGCCGCTCAGCTCGGCTACCTGCCGCGGCTGCGCATCGCCCACACGTCGGAGAAACGCGTGGGCCAGATCTACGTCCCGTGGATCAACTGGGCGCTGCTGGCCGCGGTCGTCACGCTCGTCGTCACGTTCCAGAGTTCTACCGCGCTCGCCTACGCGTTCGGCATGGCCGTCACCGGCACCATCACGATCACCACCCTGCTGTTCTTCTACGTCGCCGGCCGATCCTGGCATGCGCCGCGCTGGCTGGTGGTCACCGGCGCGGCCGTGCTGCTCGCCTTTGACCTGCTGTTCTTCGCCGCGAACCTGACCAAGCTGGTCCACGGCGCCTGGCTGCCGCTGCTGATCGCCCTCGCCGTCTTCACGGTGCTGACCACCTGGCAGCGCGGCCGGGAGCTCGTCACCGGCCTGCGCCAGCGGGACGAGGGACCGTTGCAGGAGTTTGTCGACCGGATGCATGGGGCCAGCCCGCCGCTGCCGCGGGTGCCCGGCACCGCGGTCTTCCTCAACCGCGGCAAGGCCACCGCCCCGCTGGCGCTGCGGGCGAACGTCGAGCACAACCACGTCCGGCACGAGTATGTGATCATCCTGTCGATCGAGACCAGGCCGGTGCCCCACGTCACCCCGGCGAAGCGGCTCACCGTCGACCCGCTCGGCCACCGGGACGACCGGATCACCCACGTCACGGCCCGGTTCGGCTACATGGACAAGCCGGATGTCCCCGCCCTGCTGCCGCTCATCGGCAAGGCTGATCCCGAGAGCCAGCTCGACGAGAGCGACGTGTCGTATTTCCTGTCCACCATCGCGCTGCGGCCGGGCACCACGCCCGGCATGAGCCGCTGGCGCAAACGGCTCTTCCTTGCCACCGCACAGATCACCGCCGACGCTGCCGACTACTTCCGGCTCCCCCGCGAACGCACCGTCATCATGGGCTCGCGCATCGAGTTCTAGGGGACATGCCCGAGCCGGGCCTGTCCCGCTGCGGGCAGGCTGGAGGCCTCAGCTCAACCGAGGAGAATCCGATGACCGCAACACCGTCAGAGGGGGGCGTGCTGGGTGCCAGGCCGCCCGGCGGGCAGACCTTCGTCGGCCGGGACCCGGAAACCGTAGCGGGATCCAGCATCTGTCAGGTCACCCCGACCCGGTGCCAGGCGCGTACCCGTCTCTACCGGGACGGCCGGCTGGAGCTCGAGGGGTTCCCGGTCGCCGACATCAGTGATCACCTGGAGGATGAGTCGGTCACCATCTGGCTGGACCTGCGTGACCCCGGCCACGAGGACCTCGCCGTGCTGAGCGAGGAGTTCGGGCTGCACCCGCTGGCCGTCGAGGACGCGCTGCACCCCAGCCAGCGGCCCAAGCTCGACCGTTACCGCAGCCATCTGTTCCTCACCGCCTACGGCGCGCGGCTGGAAACCAGCACCGGCGAGCTGACCACCAGCGAGACGTCGGCGTTCATCACCCCGCAGGCGCTGATCACCGTCCGCAAGGACGACGGGCTCGACATCGGCGCCGTCGTCGAGCGCTGGGACGCCAGCCCCGACCTGGCCAGATTCGGGGTCGGCTACCTGCTGCACGGGCTGCTGGACTACATCGTCGATGGTCACTTCGAGGCGGTACAGAGCCTGGACGACTGCGTGGAAGAGCTGGAAGACCAGTTGTTCGCCGGCACCCCGCAGGACCTGCAGGTCCAGCGGCGCAGCTTCGAGCTGCGCAAGAGCCTGGTGCTGCTGCGCCGGGTCGTGATCCCCATGCGCGAGGTCGTCAACGCCCTCATGCGGCGCGACCTGCACGTGGTCGCTGACGAGCTGATGCCCTACTACCAGGACGTCTACGATCACGTGCTGCGCGCCGCCGAATGGACCGAGAGCCTGCGTGACCTGGTCACCAGCATCCTTGAGACCAACCTGACCATCCAGGGCAACCGGCTGAACGTCATCACCAAGAAGGTCACCGGCTGGGCCGCGATCATCGCCGTCCCCACCCTCATCACCGGCTACTTCGGGATGAACGTGCCCTATCCCGGCTTCAGCGAGCGGGTCGG
>JAIRTY010000484.1 GCA_031254715.1 Nocardiopsaceae bacterium
CGAGCGGGCCGGGCACTCCCCCGACCGGAGCAGGCACCGGCGGGAACCCTGCCCCGGTGATCGCCTTCGCCTACGGGTTCCATGGCGAACGCGGGCAGTGGTGGCATGACCTCGTCCACAGCGCCCTGGCAGCCGCTCATGACCCGGCCGAGGCTGACCGCTGGATGGAAGACTCGTTCGAGATCGCAGAAGTCCACGTTCGCCCGGATCACCAGGGACAGGGGATCGGGCGGCGGCTCATGCTGTGGCTGACGGACGGGCGGCCGGAGCAGACCGCGGTGCTGTCCACTCCCGACGCCGACACCAGGGCGCGGCGGCTGTATCACCGGCTCGGCTTCTCGGACCTCCTGACCGCCTTCAGCTTCCCCGGCGGCAGCCCGCCCTACGCGGTGATGGGCACCACCCTGCCGCTGCGGGTGTCGGCGAGTCCCAGCCGCTGATAGATGTCGAGCGTGGCGCGCGAGCCGTTCAGCGTGTAGAAGTGCAGGCCAGGTGCGCCCTCGGCGAGCAGTCGCTCGCACATGTGCGCCGCGTAGCCCACTCCGAGCTCCCGCACCGCGGCCCGGTCGTCTTCCGCCTCCCGCAACTGCGCGCCCAGCCGGGGCGGGAACTTCGCGCCGGACAGCTCCACGATCCTCTCCAGGGTCCGCAGGCTGGTAACCGGCATGATCCCGGCAATGATCGGCACGTCGCAGCCCGCTGCCGCCACCCGGTCCCGCAGCCGCAGGTAATCATCGACATAGAAGAACATCTGCGTGATCGCGAAGTCCGCCCCCGCCTCGCACTTGCGGACGAAGTGGGCGATGTCGGTGGCGAGATCCGGCGACCTGGGGTGCCCTTCCGGGAACGCGGCGACGCCGACGCAGAAGTCCCCGGCCGACTTGACCAGGCTCACCAGGTCGGATGCGTACGCAAGTCCGTCCGCGTGTTGCACCCACTCCCCGTTCGGGTCGCCCGGCGGGTCGCCGCGCAGCGCCAGCACATTCCGCACGCCCACGCCCGCGTAGGAGCCGATGACATGCCGGAGCTCTGCCACCGAGTGATTGACGGCGGTGAAGTGCCCGACCGGGGTAAGCGTCGTCTCGGCGGCGATCCTGCCCGTCACCCGCACGGTCCGGTCGCGGGTCGAGCCGCCTGCCCCGTAAGTCACGGACACGAACGTGGGCCGCAGCGGCTCCAGCTGCCGGATGGCTCGCCACAGCTTCTTCTCGTCTGGCTCGGTCTTCGGCGGCATGAACTCGAACGAGAACGACTGCTCGCCCGAGGCGAGCAGGTCGCGGATGACCGGTGACCGGGGCAGCGAGTGGTGCGGCGGGCGTGGCGACATGCGTCTAAGGGTAACGAGCCCGGCACCGCCCGGTCCGCCATAGGGAGCCAGGCACGTAGTCTCGCGACCATGAATCCCAGTTCGGCCTGCCTGGACCTGATCCGCGAGCAGGTCGGCCGGGCGCTGGCGGAGTTCCTTGCCCGGCAGCGCGACGTGCTCGTGTCAGCGGGCGAGGAACTGCTGCCTGCCCTGGACGCCATGTCCGGCTTGATCGCCCGCGGCAAGCGGCTGCGGCCGGCGTTCTGCTATTGGGGGTGGCGGGGCGCGGGCGGGGAGGACCGCCCGGAGATCATGGCCGCCGCAGCCGCGCTGGAGCTTCTGCACACCGGGGCCCTGATCCACGACGATGTGATGGATGCCAGCGACACCCGCCGCGGTCAGCCCGCCCTGCATCGCCGGTTCGCCGCCCGGCACGCCGACAGCGGGTGGCGCGGTTCAGCCGACGGATTCGGGACCGGCACCGCCATCCTCCTCGGCGACCTGCTGCTGTGCTGGACCGACGAGATGTTCCGGGCCAGCGGCCTGCCCCCGGAGGCGATCCGCCGCGCCCAGCCGGTGCTCGACCGGATGCGGACCGAGGTGATCGCGGGGCAGTACCTGGACCTGCTCGGCCAGGCGGCCGGGAACGAGACCGCGGCGAGCGCGCTGCGAGTGGTTGAGTTCAAGACGGCCAAGTACACGATCGAACGCCCGCTCCAGCTCGGCGCCGCGCTCGCAGGCCCTGAGGACGACGCGCTCAGCCGCGCCTACTCCGGCTACGGCCTCCCGCTCGGCACGGCGTTCCAGCTCCGCGACGACATCCTGGGGATGTTCGGCAACCCGGCGCAGACCGGCAAGCCCACCGGGGACGACCTGAGGGCGGGCAAGCGCACGGTGCTGCTGGCGACCGCCCTGGCCCGGGCCACCACCGAGCAGGCGGCCGTCATCGACCGCCATCTGGGCGATCCCATGCTGGACGAGGCCGGCACCGCCGAGGTCCAGGCGGTCATCGCGGCCACCGGGGCGCTGACCGAATGCGAGCGCATGATCGACGCCAAGGTCAGGGACGCGCTCGCCGCCCTGTCAGCGGCGCCGGTCGCGCCCGAGGTCAGCAGCGCGCTCACCGAGCTCGCCATCGCGGCCACCGCCCGCCGCGACTGAAGCCCCGCTCCCCTCGTCCGCTGCTCCCCTCGACTGAGCCCAGTTCCCCTCGCCTGAGCCCAGCTCCCACGGTCTGCCCCGCTCCCCTCGTCTCAGCGCCCCTGCCAGCCGGATCAGCGCCCCCTGCCAGCCGGATCAGCGCCCCTGCCCCGCCAAACTCCATGATCGTGGCGATTCGGTCGGCATCGAACCCTCCCAAGTCCCCACGATCATGGAACGGGCCCCGAGCCACGGCAGCCAGCCGGAAAAACGCGCCGCCGCCCCGCCGAAGTCCATGATCGTGGCGATTTGGCCGGCACCGAACCCTCCCGAATCCCCACGATCATGGGGAACGAGGGGCCGCGAGCCACGGCAGCCGGCCGGATGGGCAGCCGAAAGGACGAGTTGCGGGCAGACAGCAGCTCTCAGGACGCCGCTGCTGCCAGCCGGGCGGCGAGCGCCGCCGCTGCCGCGGCGGGGTCCGGGGCCGCGGTGAGCGCGCGCACCACCACCACCCGCTGCGCCCCCGTGGCCAGCACCTCGTCCAGGCTGTCCAGGCCGATGCCGCCGATGGCGAACCAGGGCCGGGAAGTCTCCAGCCCGGCGGCATAGTGCAGCAGCGGCAGCCCGGGCGCCGGGCGGCCCGGCTTGGTCGGGGTGGGCCAGACGGGGCCCGCGCAGAAGTAGTCGATCCCGGCAGCGGCCGCCGCCCGGGCGGTCTCGGGCTCAGCATGGGTGGACACGCCGATCAGCGGGCCGGGGCCGAGGATCCGGCGGGCCACCTCCGGCGGCAGGTCGTCCTGCCCCAGGTGCAGCACGTCCGCCCCGGTCGCGTAGGCGAGGTCCGCCCGGTCATTGACCGCGAGCAGCGCCCCGTGCTTGCCGGCCTTAGCCCGGAACGTTTCCAGGTAGCCCATTTCCGGCCCTGCTTCCAGGCCCTTCTGCCGCAACTGGACCACGTCCACACCGGCCCCGAGCACCGCGTCGAGGAACTCGGGCAGGTCACCCTGGCGCTCGCGGGCGTCGGTGCACAGGTACAGCCGTGCCCGTGCCAGCCTGTCGCGCAGGTCAGCAGGCACGCGTCCGCCCCGCCCGGTGCCCGCCTCGCGGCAACTGGTGCCGCCCCGGCACGGCGCGGGCATCGGTCAAGCCCGGCACGCCCCGCAGGGCCTGTGCCCCCGCGGCGCAGGGGCGCAGGCCCTCAGAACGCAAGAGCCTGGGCCCGCCGGTTCACCTCGGTGCCCCGGTGCTCCGCGATCGCCTGCACCGGCGTGCCGGGAAGCGTGTCGTCGGCCGTGAACAGCCAGCGCAGCGCATCCGGCTCGGCGAAGCCGCAGTCGAAGAGCACCGTGAGGGTCCCGCACAGCCCCTTGACAACGTGGCTGCCTTCGAGGAACGCGGCCGGCACGGCCAGGGAGCCGTCCGGCCGCTGCACCGCCACCAGCTTGTGGTCGCGCAGCAGTTGCCGGACCCGGCTGCGCGGCATGCCGAGCCGGTCGGATACCTCGGGGAGGGTGAGCCAGTCGCCGACAAGAGTGTCAAGCGGGGGGTCAATCTGTGCCACACCCCGAATGTGCCACACCATAGGCATTGCCAAACACCCCCGGCCGCCCGCCGCCCGGCCCGGCGCGCCGCGGTTCGTCAGCCCGCGACCGCGTCCCGGACCGGGATCTCCGGGTCGGCCAGCCGGTCAGGATCGACCGGCCGGCCCGACCCGATCACCCGCCGTCCCTGCACCAGGTCCCGCGGCAGGCTCACGGTCAGCAGTGCTACCAGCCGGTCTCCGTCCCCGCCGGCGGCCGGGCCGAGCCAGCACGCCGACCACTTCTCCGCCGCCGGGTCGCCCCGCCATAGCAGCCGGTCGCCGCCGGCGTGGTGGCCGGCGTACTGCACCATCCGGCCGAACTGCTCCGACCAGAAGTACGGCACCGGGTCGTACTCTTCCGTTCCGCCGAGAATGTTGGCGGCCACGACGGACGGCCCGTGCAGCGCGTTGTCCCAGTGCTCGACCCGCAGCCGGCGCCCGTAGCGGCGGGAGGCGAACGACGCGCAGTCCCCGGCCGCGAACACCCCGGGCAGCGAAGCGCGCAGCCCGGCGTCGGTGACCACGCCGTTGTCCAGCGCCAGGCCGGAGCCGGCCAGCCAGCCGGTGCGCGGGCGCACCCCGACCGCGGTGACGATCTCGTCGGCGGCCAGCCAGCCCCCGCCGGGCAGCGCCAGCCCGCCCGCTTCCACGGAACTCACCGGCTGGCTCAGCCGCAGGTCAACGCCTGCCGCCTGATACCAGCCGATGGTCGTCCGGCCTGCGGTCACCCCGAGCGCCCCGGCCAGCGGCGCCTGCGCCGCCTCCACCACGGTGACCCGGCAGCCCCGCGCGACCGCGGCGGTGGCCAGCTCGGCACCGATCCACCCCGCGCCGATGACGGCCAGCCTGGTGCCGGGCCGCAGCGCCGCCCGCAGCTCCAGCGCCTCATCGAGGGTGCGCAGCACCCGCTGGCTTCCGCTGCCCGGCAGCCGCACAGGTTCCGCACCGGTGGCGACGACGACGTTATCGAACGGGTATTCCTCGTGGCCGGTGCGGACCGCATCGCCGGTGAGTTCCTTGGCGGGCTCTCCCAGCCTCGCCGTCACCCCGAGCGCGGAGAAGTCTGCCGCCAGCGAGGTGTCATCCAGTTCGCCCCGCATGAGCTTCTTGGTCAGCGGCGGGCGGTCGTAGGGCGGGCGGGACTCGGCGCCCAGCATCGTGATGGCCCCGGTGTAGCCCTTGCCGCGAAGTTCCTCCGCTGTCCGCAGGCCGGCCAGTCCCCCGCCGACTATCACCACCCGCTCCGCACTCATCGGCACTTAGAGTAGGACCTGGAGGTTGCGCGCTGTCCATGCGACCTCTGACGCGAGAGAGCCCGGTACGGACCGGACTGAGAGGGAGGCTGACAGCCTCCGACCGCCCGAACCTGATCCGGATCATGCCGGCGAAGGGAGCGGCCAGTGACGTCGGCGGTGGTAATCGGCGGCGGGGTGATCGGCCTCAGCGTGGCCTGGCGGGCCGCGCAGCGTGGGCTGGCGGTCACGGTGATCGACCCGGCGCCGGGCAGCGGGGCGACCCGGGCAGCGGCGGGCATGCTGACGCCAGTCACCGAGGTTGCCTATGCGGAGAAGGACCTGCTCCGGCTGGGCATCGAGTCGCTGCGCCGGTACCCGGATTTCGCGGCCGAGCTGACCCGGCTGACCGGGGAGCCGACCGGATTCCGCCAGGACGGGACCATGCAGGTCGGCTACGACGCCGATGACATGGCGGTCATCGGCGAGGTCCACGCGCTGCAGGAAGCGTTCGGGGTGGCCGCGCAGCGGCTGACGGCGCGCGAGTGCCGGGCGGCCGAGCCGCTGCTTGACCCGGCGGTGCGCGGCGGCCTGCTGACCGCCGGGGACGGGTCGGTGGACCCGCGGCGGCTGGTCAGGGCGCTGCTGGCAGCCGCTGGCCAGGCCGGGGTGAGCATGCTGCGCCAGCCCGCCGCCGAGGTGATCGGCACCGGCGGCGGGGACGGCCGGGCCGGCACGGTGCCTTCCGCCGCCGGCAGAGCCGCCGGCGTGCGGCTGGCCGACGGGACCGAGGTCGCAGCCGACTGGGTGGTGCTCGCGGCCGGCTGGGAATCGGCGGGCCTGGCGGGGCTGCCTCCCGCCGCCATGCCGCCGGTGCGGCCGGTCAAGGGCCAGATCCTGCGCCTGCGCGCGGGCCCGCAGGCCGGCCAGCTGAGCCGATCGGTGCGCGGCGTCGTCCGCGGCCGTTCGGTCTACCTCGTGCCGCGGCTGGATTCCGAGCTGGTGATCGGCGCCACCCAGGAAGAGATGGGCGCGGATACCCGGGTCACCGCGGGCGGCGTGTGGGAACTGCTGCGCGATGCCCGCACCCTGATCCCCGCGATCACCGAGTTCGGGTTCGCGGAGGCATGCGCGGGCCTGCGTCCGGGAACCCCCGACAACGCCCCGGTGCTGGGCCCGTCCGGCCTGCCCGGCCTGGTGCTGGTCACCGGCCATTTCCGGGCCGGCGTGCTGCTCGCGCCGATCACCGCCGAAGCGGTGGCGGAGTACCTGGTCACCCAGCAGCTCGCGGCGCCGGCCGTGCCGTTCACGCTGGAACGGTTCCGGCGGGAGGAGCCAGGCTCCCCGGCCGGGCCGGCCCGGCCGCCCGCCGCGTCTTCCCGGGAGCCGGGATGACCGTGATCCTCAACGGCATCCCCAGGGAGCTCCCGGCTGGTACCACCGCCGGCGATGCT
>JAIRTY010000490.1 GCA_031254715.1 Nocardiopsaceae bacterium
ACCAGGCTGTTCGCGCGGCTGAGCTGTTCCAGGGTGCGGGCGCTGCCCGGCTCCCCGGTCAGCGCGTAGGCCAGGTCGCCGGAGACCTCGGCGGCGATGCTGGTCCGGAGCAGGAAGGCGAGCGTGTCCGGCTGCTGTTCGCCGAGCACCTCGTCCCACAGGTAGTCGGTGACGTCCGGTTCGTCCCCGGCCAGGCCGGTGATCCGGCTGCCGTCGCCGTTCACGGTGCTGGCACGCATCGCCGCCAGCCGCAGCCCGGCCATCCAGCCCTCGGTGCGGCGCAGCAGCTCGTCCCGCTCGCCCGCGGCGACGTCGATGCCCAGCATGGCGAAGTAGGCGCCCGCCTCCTCGGCGGTGCAGGCCAGGTCCGCGCCGCCGATGTCGGCCAGCTCCCCGGCCACCCGCAGCCGGGCCAGCTGCAGCGGGGGGTGACGGCGGCCGGACAGGACCAGCCGCAGCGTCGGCGGCGCGTGCCGCACCAGCAGGTCGAGCCCGGACAGCACGGCCGGGTCGGTGAGCTCGTGCACATCGTCGATCACCAGCACGATCGGCTCGGTGAGCTGCTGGGCGGCTTCGATCAGCCGGAGCGGGAACCGCTCGGCCGGGACATCCTCCAGGTCCCTGAACGCCTCGGCGGCGGACGCGGCCCGCAGCCGGGACAGGCTGGCGCGCAGGTAGGCCCAGAACCAGTCGCGCTGGTCGCCGGGCTCCGCGGTGAGCCAGGCAACCCGGCCGGAGCGGCCGGCCGGGCGCGGCTGCCCGTTGCTGGCCCACGACGCGCAGGCGATCGTCTTTCCCGATCCGGCCGGCCCGCACACCAGCGTGACCCGGTGCTTGGTGGCCTGGCTCAGCAGGCCGGCCACCCGCGTCCGGCGCAGCACCGGGAAGCTGGGCCGCGGGATCCGCGCCTTGTCCGTCAGGACCTGGGCACAGCCCGGGCGCCGCGGCCGGCCCTGGCGGGCGTCGCCGGCCGGGCTGGCCGAGCGCACGGCAATGGTCGGTATGCGTGTCATTGAATCCCCCGTGACCTGCGCCCTGGCTGTCCAGTGCCGTCCCCTCCGGGGGGACATGCGCGGCCGGTCGTCCTTTGGGGGCTAGTACCCGGGTGCGGATCGGGTGAATCGCGGGACGCGACCGGCCGGTCCCGGACGGTGAACCCCGGTCCGCGGCGTCAGGACGCCAGCCGCCCGGCCAGGTGCTCTCCCACCCGGATGGCGTTAGCCATCACGGTCAGCGCCGGGTTCACCGCGCCGATGCTGGGGAAGAAGCTGGCGTCGGTCACGTAGAGGTTGTCCAGCTCGTGCGCCTTGCAGGTGACGTCGAGCACCGAGGAGGCCGGGTCGGTGCCGAACCGGCAGGTGCCCGCCTGGTGCGCGACACCCGCGATCGGGACGTCCATCGAGGCGTAGAAGTTCTTGCCGAGCACGTGGTGGTCGGCAAGCCCGACGTGGTTGAGCAGCGTGCGGAGCTCCTGGTAGAGCCCGTCCGACTCGGCCCGGTTGGTCTGGCGGTAGGCCAGCCGGATGTTGCCGTCGCCGTCGAGCGTGACCCGGTTGCCGGGCTTCGGCACGTCCTCGGTGGTCAGCCAGATGTCCACGCCGTGCCGGGCGGTCTCCGCCAGGCTCCACCGCGGGGCCAGCCTGGTCAGCTGCGGCTCCTCGCCCTTCATCGCCATGGCATTGGACTTGCCGAGCAGCTGGATGTTGCCGAGCGGCCACTGGCGGCCCTCGCCCGCGAAGTAGAAGTCGTTGAGCCCGAGCGTCTTCTGGAACACCGTCTCGTTGCGCTCGGCGGCCAGCGCGATCACGGCCTTGGAGTTGTGGAACATGTAGTTGCGGCCGACCTGGCCGGACCCGTTCGCCAGGCCGTCCGGGTGCTCGCCGGTGGCCGAGGCGAGCAGGATCTTGGCGGTGTTGGCGGCGCCGGCCGCGACTACCACCAGGTGACCCTGGTACACCTCGCGAGCGCCACCGCGCGACACCACCACCCCGGTCACCGACCGCCCGGCCGGGTCGGTCTCCAGCCGGGTCACCTCGGCGCCGGTGAGCAGCGTGACGTTCGGCAAGCCGAGCAGCGGCCGGACCGCGATGGTCTCTGCGTCCGATTTGGCGTGCACCAGGCACGGGTAGCCGTCGCAGGTCGCGCACCGGATGCAGGTGCTGGCCGGCCGCCTGGCCTCGTCCAGCAGGATCCCGCACGGAGCGTGGAACGGCCGGTAGCCGGCCGCCGCCAGGTCGTCAGAGAGCTGCTGGATGCGCGGCTCATGCGTCACCGCTGGCCAGGGGTAGTCCCGCGACCAGTGCCCCTCGGTCGGGTCCTCACCGTGGGCGCCGTGCACCTGGTAGAGCCACTCCGCCCGGGTGTACCAGGGCTCGAAGTCGTCGTAGCCAAGCGGCCAGGCGGGCGAGACCCCGTCCGCGTGCTGGATCTCCCCGAAGTCGGCAGGCCGGAGCCGGTACAGCGCCGCCCCGTACATCTTGGTGGCCCCGCCCACGTAGTAGTGGACCTGCGGCTGGAACGGCTTGCCGTCGGAGTCGTACCAGGTGTCGGGTGAGATGTACCGGCCGCCGACGAAGACCGGCCCGGGATCCCAGTTCGCCAGCTCGCGGGGCAGGAAGTCGCCGCGCTCGAGCAGCAGGATCCGCTTCCCGGACGGCGCCAGGGTGTGCGCGAGCGTCCCGCCCCCGGCGCCGGTGCCCACGATGATGACGTCATATGCGTCCGCCATGGCCCTACTCAATCACCCGCCACGGACGATGCCTGCCGGCGGCGCCCCGCCGACAGTGCAATCAGCCGCGGAAACGAGGACATTGCCATGACAGACGGGAAGAACCGCGCCGCCACGCTGCGGCAGGCCACCGGGGAAGAGGCCGCCCTCCGGCCGGCCGCCGGGGAGGACGGCGGCGCCGGAGCGGACCAGGCCGCCAGCTTCCGGCTGAATTCCGGCCTGCTCATCACCGGCAGCGTGCTGGCCGGCCTGGGCAGCCTGCACGGCCTGGCCGGCCTCGCGCTCGCCAGCGCCGCGCTGGCGAGCGCCACCCGCCGGTGGGTGAGGCAGCTGGACGTTCCGCCGGGCGAGCTCGCCCGGCACCACTGGGCCCGGGCCAGGGCGGCGACGTCGGCGGGGGCGAGCGCCTGGCGCAACGACGCGCCGTAGTGCCACGGCAGGCGGCACCCGCCGCCGGCCGGCCGTGACCTCACGCCCGGCGGCCTCGCCGGCTGGCTGGCTGACTTTCACCGCCACCGAGGTCGGCGCCCTCCGGGATGGATACGCTGATCTGCCCAGGAGGGAGTGACATGGCTGACGCTGACGCACTTGTGATCTTCGGGGCGACGGGAGACCTGGCCAAGCTGGAGACCTTCCCGGCCCTGGTGGGGCTGGTCGGGCGCGGGGTGCTGGACGTCCCGGTGGTCGGGGTGGCCAAGAGCGGCTGGGGCCTGGAGCAGATACGCGACTACGCGGTCGCCTCGCTCAAGCTCAACCACATGGACCCGCACCCCCCGGCCGCCCGCACGATG
>JAIRTY010000533.1 GCA_031254715.1 Nocardiopsaceae bacterium
GCCAGGCTGCGCGGCCACAGGCCGCGGCGCCGCACCACGCTCGCCTCTATCGCGTACAGGGTGAACTGCGCCTGCAGGTACAGCCAGGCCAGCAGGCCGAGCACGATGCCGAACACGCCGTACAGCGACTGGCTGTGGGCGACCTGGTGCCCGACGATGTACCCGCCGAGCAGCAGCAGCACCTGCCAGGTGGCGGCGGCGAGCATGGAGCTCGGGAACAGCTCGCGGCCGGTGATCTCGCGCGCGGTGCCGAGCCGGAACGCGGCCCAGAACACCCCTATGTTGAGCCCGTAGGAGACCACAACCGCGGCGGCCGTGCTGACCCAGCCCGGCAGCAGGCTGGCGCCGGAGGCGATCCCGGACAGCGTGCTGGTGATGATCAGGCCAAGCCCGATCACGAGCACCTGCCCGATGCTGCGCAGCAGGTTCCACGGGAACCCGGGCCGCCGTTCCAGCGGCACCCCCCACACCGTGTTGAGGGCGTTCTGCATCGCGTTGGCCACCCCGCGCGACGCGAGGAAGGTCAGCACCAGCCCGATCGCCAGCGCCGGCCCGGTCGCGTGCAGCGAGTGGATATGGCCCTGCAGATACTGCGGCCCAATCACCGGGAACTGCGCGAAGGCTGAGTCGCTCACCTTCGCCTGCAGCGCAGGATCGCCCCGCAGCACGATGTCGAGCACGGTCACCAGGACCAGCAGCATGGGGAAGAGCGAGGCGAACGCGAAGTAGGCGACCAGCGCGGCGAGGTTCCCGGCCTGGTCATCGCCGAACTTCTTCGCCACCGCGACCGGGTAGCCCAGCCAGGGGTGGCGCTGCTGAGCGCGGTCAACAGCGCGGATGGACCGTTCGGCAATGTTCATGGCTCACCGTCGCCTGACGTACCCGCTCGCTCCTCAATTATCCAGAGTGTCAGCAGCGTCAAGCACGCTGTCACCGGGGGCTGGATCTAGGCCGGGTAGCGGTCGATGAGCTGGCGGATGATGACGTTGCGCTGGATGTCGTTGGTCCCCTCGCCGACCACCATCAGCGGCGCGTCCCGGTAGTAGCGCTCGATGTCGAACTCGGCGGAGTAGCCGTAGCCGCCGTGGACCTTCACCGCGTCCGCGGTGACCGCCAGGCACGCCTCGGACGCGAACAGCTTGGCCATCCCGGCTTCCAGGTCACTGCGGCGGCCGGCGTCGAGCGCGGCGGCGGCGCGGGTGGTGAGCAGCCGCGCCGCCGCCACCTGGGTCGCCATGTCGGCGAGCCGGTGACCGACCGCCTGGTGCCGCCAGATCGGCTGGCCGAACGCCTCCCGCTGCTGTGCGTACCGCAGCGAATCCTCCAGCGCGGCCCGGGCCACGCCGACCGCCCGGGCGGCGACCTGGACCCGGCCGAGCTCCAGCCCGTCCATCATCTGCCGGAACCCCTCGCCCTCGGTGCCGCCCAGCAGCGCCCCGGCGGGGCAGTGGTAGCCGTCGAAGCTGAGCTCGCAGCTTTCCACGCCCTTGTAGCCGAGCTTGGGCAGGTCGCGGGACACCGTGAAGCCCGGCCCGGGCTCGGCCAGCAGGATGCTGATGCCCCGGCTGGGCGGCACCGTGTCCTGGCCGGTCTTGCACAGCACCGCGGTGACCCCGGCCGTGCGGGCGTTCGTGATCCAGGTCTTGGTGCCGTCGAGCCGGTAGCCGGCACCGTCCCGGGCGGCCCTGGTGCGGATGGCCTGCAGGTCGGAGCCGCCGCCGGGCTCGGTCAGGGCCATCGTCGCCCGCACCTCGCCGGTGGCCAGCCGCGGCAGCCAGCTGTCCCGCTGCTCCTGGGTGCCGAACCGCTCGATCAGGCGGGCGATCACGCTGTGCCCTCCCATGGCGCCCGCCAGGCTCATCCAGCCGCGTGCCAGCTCCTCGGTGACCAGGGCGAAGCAGGCCGTCGAGACCCCGGAACCGCCGTAGTCATGCGGGATCACCAGCCCGTACACGCCGAGTCCCTTCATGGCGGCGATGAGATCCGCCGGGTAGGCGCCGGCGTGCTCGAGGTCGCGCGCCACCGGGCGCACCTCCTGGTCCACCCAGTCGCGCACCACCGTCACGATGTCGCGCTCGGCCGGGTCAAGGTCGGAAAGCTCGGGTGCTGCCATGAGTCCATCTTTCCGCGAGATGATAGGAACGTGCCCGTGCAGCCGCCCCCAGTGACGTCCGCCCTGGCCGAGCTGGCAGCGACCGCCCGGCCAGGGCCGGCCGACCGCGACCGAGCACGGCTGCTGCTGGCCGACTACCTGGCCGTGGCAGCGGCCGGGGCCGCCGCCGACTCCGCCCGGGTGGCGCGGGCGGCGCTGCTGCCGGGCGGGAGCGGAGCTGCCGAGGCGGCCGGCCCGGCCGGGGCTGCCGCCGTGCTCGGGACCCGCCACTTCGCCCCGGTCCGCGACGCCGCGCTGCTGAACGGCATCAGCGCGCACAGCCTGGAGCTCGACGACACCCACGAGCCGTCAAGCTCCCACCCCGGCACCGTGATCTGGACCGCCCTGCTCGCTGCCAGCCCGGCCCGGCCCGCGCCGGCCGCCGCGGTGCTGGACAGCGCCGTGACCGGATACCAGGTCATGGCCAGCCTGGGCGAGCTCCTCGGGCCGGCCGAGCTGTACGGCCAGGGCCTGCACC
Source organism: Nocardiopsaceae bacterium (assembly GCA_031254715.1). Classification (GTDB taxonomy): domain Bacteria; phylum Actinomycetota; class Actinomycetes; order Streptosporangiales; family Streptosporangiaceae; genus JAIRTY01. The sequence goes on from JAIRTY010000533.1 coordinate 2,631, forward strand.
CGACCGCGGTGTGCGGGGTGTTCGGGGCCGCTGCCGCCGTCGCCCGGCTGCGCGGGCTGGACCCCGGCGGGGTAGCACAATCGTTCGGAATCGCGCTGAGCATGGCCGCTGGCAGCATGGCGTATCTGAGCGAGGGCGCGTGGACGAAGCGTTTCCACTCGGGATCGGCGGCGGCGGGCGGGATCCTGGCCGCGGACCTGGCGGCGGGCGGTTTCACCGGGCCGGCGGATGCGGTCGGGGACCGGTACGGGCTCATGCACATCTACGGCGGCGCGCGGCCGCCGTCCCGGGCCGCCACGGTGACCGGGCATGCCGCGGGCCTCCCGGCGGTGCACGAGACCAGCGTGAAGTTCCATCCCTGCTGCCGGTACATGCACGGGGTGATGGACCTGCTCGCCGCCTACCGCAGCGAGGGCGGCAGGACCGAGGGGCTGACCGGCATCGACTGCGGCGTGCTGACCGGGGGGATGAGCCTGGTCGGCGAGCCGCTGGCGCGCAAGCGGCAGGTCACAAGCACGGTGGACGCGCAGTTCTCGATGCCGTTCGGGGCCGCGCTGGCGCTGGCGCGCGGCTCGTCGTCGGTGACCGACTTCGCCCGCGCCAGCGAGCTCGCTGCCGAGCTGCGGCCGTGGCTGGAGATCACCCGGGTCCACACCAGCCCGGCACTCGATGCGGCCTATCCGCAGCGCTGGGGCGCGGAGGTGACGCTGACATTCGACGGCGGCGAGCCGGTCGAGCTGCGCACCGAGGCGTTCCGGGGCAGCCCCGGCTGGCCGGCCGGCCGCCAGGAGCTGACCGGGAAGGCCGTCGGCCTGATCGGCGAGCCGGCCGCGGCCCGGCTGCTGTCGGTGGTCGACGGACTGGCCGCCGGGGACGCGCGGTTCGACCCCTCCGCGCTGGCGCTGGCCTGCCCGGTGGCCGCATGACCGCCGATAGCGGCGGAACGGGCGGGCCGCCCCCTGGCCCGGCGGCTCCGCTGGCGGGAGTGCTGGTGGTGGCGCTGGAACAGGCGGTCGCCGTGCCGTTCGCCACCCGGCAGCTGGCCGACCTCGGGGCGAGGGTGATCAAGGTCGAGCGCCCCGGCCGGGGTGACTTCGCCCGCGACTACGACACCGCCGCCGGCGACGGGATGTCGAGCTGGTTCGTGTGGCTGAACCGGGGCAAGGAGTCGGTGGTCCTTGACCTGAAGCGCGACCGGGACCGGGCCGCGCTGGACGCGCTCATCGCCCGCGCCGACGTGTTCGCCTGCAACCTCGCTCCGGCCACGATCGGGCGGCTGGGACTCGGCGCGGACGCGCTCTCTGCCCGGCACCCCCGGCTGGTCGCCTGCCAGCTCAGCGGCTACGGGGACGACGGCCCTTACGCCGGCCGCAAGGCGTATGACCTGCTGGTCCAGGCGGAGATCGGGGTGCTGGCGGTCACCGGGTCGCCGGCGGAGCCCGCAAAGGCGGGGATCAGCATCGCCGACATCGCCGGCGGCATGTACGCCTACAGCGGCATCCTGGCGGCGCTGCTGCAGCGGGAGCGGACCGGCCGGGGCGAGGCGCTGCGTGTCTCGCTGCTGCACGCGCTCGCCGAGTGGATGTCCCACCCGCTGCTGGCCGCCTCGCTCACCGGCACGCCGCCGCGGCGCACCGGCGCCCGGCACGCCAGCATCGTCCCCTACGGCGCCTACCGGACCGCCGACGGCGAGGAGATCCTGATCGCGGTCCAGAACGAGGCCGAGTGGGTCCGGCTGTGCCGGGACGTGCTCGGCCTGGCCGCGCTGGCCGGCGACGAGCGGTTCGCCGGGAACGAGCGCCGGGTCGCCCGCCGGGACGAGGTGGAGGCGCAATTGGCCGCCGCGGTATCGGTGCTGCCAGCGTCCGAGCTGCTGCGGCGGCTCGAGCAGGCGCAGGTGGCCTACGCGTCGGTGAAGCAGGTGGCCGACGTGCTGGCCCATCCGCAGCTCGCGGGCCGGTGGCAGGAGGTCGCGGCGGGGGAGCGGCAGGTACCGGCGTTGCTGCCGCCGGTGTGGCACGGCGGGTTCGGGGCGCCGCTGCGGCCGGTGCCCCGGCTCGGCGAGCACACCGCGGCGGTATTGGCGGAGCTGGAGTCCGGCCGCTCGGGCCGGCCGGGCTAGCGGTCCGGGGGCGGGGCAGACGGGCTCGGCAGGCTAGCGGCCCGGCCGGGTTAGCGTCCGGCGGCGGGCTGGCGACGGGGCTGGCGGGCCGGCCGGGCTAGCGGCCCGGCTGGGCCAGGCAGTCCAGGTAGCGGGTGATCGCGGCGCTGACCCGGGCCGTGTCCCCGGTGGCGAGCAGGTCGAGCAGGGCGCCCCGGAGGACGGCGAGCGCGAGGGTCACGTCGGCGGCGGCCCCGGCCGGCGGCTGCTCCGCTGCCGGCCGGGCCGCGGCCAGCAGGGCGAGCCAGTCCGCCACCGTCTGCCGGGCGAAGTCCGACCACGGCCCGGCCGGGTCGGCCAGGGACCGCCCGTAGGCCTCGACCCAGAGGGTGAGCAGCCGCCGGTGCTGCTCGCCGGCCAGCCAGCGCCAGGTGGCCTGTACCAGGCCGGGCAGGTCAGCGGGCGGCTGCCCGGCGCTGGCCAGGAAGGCCAGCTCCTCGGAGCGGGCCCGGTTCAGGATCGCCCGCACCAGCCCGTCCTTCGACCCGAACAGGAACAGCAGCACCCGCGGGCTGGAGCCGATCGCCGCCGCCAGCGGGCGCAGCGACATGTCGGCCAGGCCATGCTCGAGCACGTACTGGTAGGCCCGTTCCAGTAGTTCGTCCCGCCGGGGGGAACTGGTTCGCGCGATTTCGGCCACAGCGGTACTCTGCCACTGAAACGAGTGTTTCAGTAGACCCTCCGGAGGATGCTATGACCGATCGGCAGCCCACGGCCCGCGGCGGGACGGCCCGCGGCGGGACGACCGGCGGCGGGATCACGGCGGACGGGATCACGGCCGGCGGTGGGATCACGGCCGGCGGCTCAACCGCCGGGCGGGCCCGGATCCGGGCGCTCGGCCAGCCAGGCGACCTGGGCTGGGTGGTGATGGCGCACGGCGAGGTCTATGCCGCCGAGTACGGCTGGGACACCTCGTTCGAGGCGCTGGTCGCCCGGATCGTCGCTGACTACGCGGGCGAGCACGATCCGGCCCGGGAGGCCGCCTGGATCGCCGAGCGGGACGGGCAGCGGGTGGGCTGTGTGTTCTGCGTGGCCGCGGACGAGACCACCGCGCAGCTGCGGATCCTGCTGCTGCACCCGTCGGCCCGCGGCCAGGGGCTTGGCGCCCGGCTGGTCGACGAATGCCTCGCCTTCGCCCGGCGGGCCGGCTACCAGCGGATGCGGCTCTGGACCAATCACCCGCTGGCCGCCGCCCGCCACGTCTACCTCTCCCGCGGCTTCACCCTGGCGGAAGCTGAACCCCACCACAGCTACGGCGCCGACCTGATCGGCCAGATCTACGAACTGGCCCTATAATCACGCGTCGGCCCGCTCGACATTCCGCCATAAAACGCCCTACGATTGCCGCGTCCGCGCTCGCGGCATGGGGGAATATCGGGGGGCAGTAATGGCGGGCATTCTGGATCAGACATCCGGGCCTGGCGTTCCGGAGAAGGTGCAGTCGTCACCGTCGCTTAATTCGTTCGTGGCGGGCCTGAGCGGTCTGGGCGTGGGGATCGCGTCGCTGGTAACGGCGCTGGTCAAGGCCGCGTCGCTGCCAGCGGCCGAGTCCGCGCCGCAGGCAGCGGTCATCGACGGCGCATTCCTGCTGGCGGCCGTCGGAGTGGTGGCCGGCGCATGGGTGCTGGTCGCGGACTTCCGGATCCGGGCCGACGTCAAGAAGAACGCGGTCGGCGCGGCAGCAAACGGCTCCGCCGCCGGTAGTGCGGCCGCGGCTGGGACGGTCGCCGCCGTTCCGGTTACTGCCGTTCCGGCTGCCGCCGTTCCGGGTACTGCCGTTCCGGCTGCGCTGTGGGTGCGGGTCCTCGGCGACGGTCCCGGCACCCCGCATCAGGTGCTGGACTTCCGGGGAAGGAACGGCCGCACCCAGTACCTGATTCAGTTGAGCCAGTTCAGCCCGCCGGAATGGGTCGAGCAGGCCCGCCTGAACGGCTGGCAGTTGTCGGCAGCGCCGCCGGCCGGGAGCTGACAGCGTCTCAGGCGGCGCTGGCCAGCACCTTGAGCCAGTGGCGGGTCGCTGGCTCTTCGGTCATGGACACCACCGGCAACCCGGCCGCGTGCAATTGCCCGCGCAGCTCGGCGGCCTGCCGGTAGAAGAACCACCGCTGCTCACCGGGCGCGTAGGGAACCGGCTCCAGCCTCGTTCCCTCTCCCATCGCCGTGATCAGCGCCAGGTACCCGGGCCGCCGCAGCACCCGGCGCATCTCGCCCAGCGCCGCCGCGGTGTCGTGGTGGGGCACGTGCAGCAGCGAGGCGCAGCACCAGATCCCGTCCAAGCTGGCCTCCTCAAAGGGGAGCTGCCGCAGGTCAGCCTGCACCATGCGGCCAGGCAGCGACCTGGCGGCGACCGCCAGCATCCCCGCCGACCGGTCGGCCCCGGTGACCCGGTACCCGGCCGCCGCGAACAGCCTGCCGTCCCCGGC
>JAIRTY010000556.1 GCA_031254715.1 Nocardiopsaceae bacterium
GTCCACCGCGAACACCCCGGCCGGGCCGATGACCAGGTGATCGATGACCGAACCGGTGCCGGGGATGGCCCGGCCGTGCAGCGACAGGTAGCCAGCCGGCCCGAGCTGCCGCAGCCGCCACCTGGTCCGCCGCTGCGCCGAGCTGACCAGGACGCTGGCCGGGATCACAGCGGTGGTCCGGGCCCGGAAGAGGGTGTCGGCCGCGGCGGCCAGCAGCGCCGTTCCCATTCCCGCCTGCCATCCGGCCAGCGCCGCGGCCGCACCCCCCGACACGGCGGCGATCCCGCCGCGGCGGGCCCACCAGCGCAGCCGCGGGTCGCCGGCGGCCAGCGGGCCCGGCGGCGCGGGGCCGGCCGGCGGCGGGACTCCCGCCTGCGCCGTCACCGGCACCGGCAGCGCCAGCGGCAGCGTGGGCGGCTCATCCCCGGTGCGCCCGGCAGCGCCATTCATATGCAAAGAGTAATTGTCTCACTACGGTACGCAGTAAGAGGCCTGCCGTCTTCGCCTCCGGGCCGGCGCGGGGTTACGGTTCGGAGCGTGACCCAGATCCACGATCTCTCCGTGTCCGAGATGGCCGCCGCGATCGGCCGCCGGGAGCTGTCCCCGGCCGAGGTGACCGCCCACTACCTCGCCCGCATCGAGCGGCTGAACGACCAGGTGGGCGCGTTCTTCACGGTGACCGCCGAGCTGGCAGCCGACCAGGCGGCCGAGGCCGAGAAGGCGGTGGCGCGGGCGCCGGACCCGGCGGCGCTGCCGCCGCTGACCGGGATCCCCATCCCGATCAAGGATCTCAACATGGTCAGCGGGGTCCGGCTCACCTTCGGCTCGGCCGCGTTCGAGGACAACGTGGCGACCGAGGACGACTACGTGACCGCGGCGCTGCGGGCGGGCGGCGCGGTGATCACGGGCAAGACCGCCGCCCCCGAGTTCGGGCTGCCGTGCTACACCGAGACCGACGTGGGGCCGCCCGCCCGGACCCCGTGGGACCTGTCCCGGTCCGCCGGCGGGTCGAGCGGCGGCGCGGCGGCCGCGGTCGCCGCCGGGCTGGCCCCGGCCGCGCAGGGCAGCGACGGCGGCGGCTCGATCCGGATCCCTGCCAGCGTGTGCGGGCTGTTCGGGATCAAGCCGACCCGGGGCCGGATCTCGGGCGGCCCGCTCGTGCCCGACCTGGCCGGCCTGTCCATCGACGGGCCGCTTGCCCGCACCGTCGCGGACGCGGCGCTGCTGCTCGACGTGATGACCGGCAACCACCCGGGCGACATGTACACGCTGCCGCCGCTGCCGGCCGGGGAGACGTTCCTCGGCCACGCCAGCCGGGAGCCGGGCCGGCTGCGGATCGGCCGCACGCTGCGCAACGCGGTCGAGGGGGCCGGGCCGCACCCCGATTGCGTGGCCGCCTACGAGGCGGCCTCCGCGCTGCTGGCCAGCCTCGGGCACGAGGTCATCGACATCGACCCGCCGCTCGGCCCGGACGTGGTGCCCGCGTTCGAGACCCTCTGGTACGCGATGGCCACGCTGGCCCCGCTCTCCCCCGAGCAGGCCGAACAGCTACGGCCGCTGACGAAGTACCTGCGCGGCCGGGGACAGGCGGCCAGCGCCGCCGACCTGGTGTTCGCGCAGGGCTACCTGCAGATCATGGTCCGGTCGGCGCTGTCGGCCCTGGACGCCTGCGACGCGGTGCTCACGCCCACGCTGGCCTCGCCGCCGGTCCCGGTCGGGTACTTCGAGGAGGTCGAGCCGGCTGGGAACTTCGAGCGGCAGAAGCGGTTCACCCCCTACACCGCCATCTACAACGTGACCGGCCAGCCCGCGGTGAACCTGCCGTTGCACTGGAACTCCGAGGGACTGCCGGTCGGCGTCATGCTGGCCGGCCGGATAGGCGACGAGGCCACCCTCATCTCGCTGTCGGCCCAGCTGGAGGCGGCCCGGCCATGGCGGGACCGGCACCCGGCGCTGTGGTAAGGCACCCGTAGGGCATGCGCCTCCACGCCGGCCGGTGATCCGGTGAGCTCCCAGCGGCGGCTACCGGGGCTGCGGAGCCTCCCGGCAGCCGGCCGGCGCCGGCCGAGGGGGATCGGCAGTCTGCGGGGGTTTCCTGGTCGTTCCCACGGGCGAGGGCCGCGGTTCCGCGGGCCGTCCTGGCGGCAGCAGGCCCGGCAGGTCCGGCGGGCCGCCGCCATCCCGGCCGCGCTGGTGGTGTCGGCGGGGGTGCTGTGGATCACCGCGTTCGGGGCGGGCCCGGTGCCCGCGCTCGGCCCTGCGCTCGACCCGGGACACGGCGTGTGGACCGGCGCCGCTGACGCGGTGCCGCCGCGGTCGCGGGCGCTGGCCCTGCCCGGCCTTCGCCGGCCCGCCCGGGTCTGGTTCACCAGCCACGGGGTCGCCTCCATTCATGCCGCGTCGGCCACCGACGCCTACCTCGCGCTCGGTTACCTGCACGCCAGGTTCCGGCTCGCGCAGATGGACCTGCAGCGGCGGCTGGGGGAGGGACGGGTCGCCCAGCTCGCGGGCGCGGCCGCGGTAAGCTCCGATGAGTTCGAGCTGCGGCTGGGCCTGCTGCGGACCGCGCAGGCAGAATGGGCGCAGACACCCCGCGGCAGCCCGGCAGGCCAGGCGCTTGTCGCCTACGCCCGCGGGGTCAACGACTACCTGGCCCAGGCCCGCGCCCGGCATGACTGGCCGCCGCTGTTCACGCTGGCCGGGGTGTACCCGCGGGCCTGGACGCCGGTGGACAGCCTGGTCATCCAGGAGGTCCTCACCCAGCAGCTCGACTTCACCACCTCGCCGCTCGACTACGCGCTGCTGGAGCGCTCGCTCGGGCGGGCCCGCACCATGGCCTGGTTCCCGGTAATCCCCACCGGCCAACTCCACCCCTACGACCCGGGGCCCTACCGGCGGCATGGAATCGCTCCGCTGGTGGGGGGCCGGGACCGTGCCGCCCGCGGGGCGGGGGCGATCCCGGACGCCCGCGGGCTGGCAGGCGTAGTCACTGGTTCCGCCCGTGCGGCCCGAGGCGCCTCCGTAAGTAGTGCCCCGCCGCAACGAGACGCCCGCGGCTCGTTCCGGGCCACCCTCCGGCACGAGTGCGGGTGCTCCGGCCCCCGGCCCCTGTGCGGCTGCTCCGCCCGGCCCGGTCCCCTGTGCGGGTGCTCCGCCTCCCGGACGCAACGAGACGCCCGCGGCTGGTTCCGGGCCGCCTCCCGGAACGGCGGCGTTACCCGCGCTGCGGCGGACGTGCTGGCGCAGGTGAGGGCGCTGCCGGCGGGGGTGGTGCATCAGTATCCGGATAGCAATGCGTGGGCGGCTAATGGGGCGGCGGTGAGCGGCGGGCGGTCGATGCTGGCGGGGGATCCGCACCTGCCGCAGACGTTGCCGCCGGTGTGGTACCAGGCGGCGCTGTCGGCGCCGGGGCTGGCCGTCACGGGGGTGACCGTGCCCGGGCTGCCGGGGGTGCTGCTCGGGCGTAATGCTCATATTGCGTGGTCGCTGACCAACGTGCAGAACCAGGCCACGCTGTTCTATGCGGAGCGGACCAGCCGGCGGCACCCGGGCGAGTACTTCTGGCGGGGGGCCTGGCGCCGGATGCGGCAGTTGCACTACACGATCCCGGTCGCCCACGGCGGGCCGGTGCGGCTGACGGTGAGCATCACCGTGCACGGGCCGGTGCTGACCCGCGCCGGGCAGACCACCTCGGTGGACTGGATGGGCAACGTTGGATCGCCCGACCTCGACGTGCTGCTGGCGATCAACCGGGCCAGCGACTTCGCGCAGTTCCGGGCCGCGCTGGCGAACTGGCGGGCGCCCAGCCAGAACTTCGTGTACGCCGACGACCGCGGGAACATCGGGGCCATCTCGGCCGGCTACTACCCGCTGGTTCGCCGCGGGGACCCGTGGCTGCCGCTGCCCGGCACCGGGGCCAGCGACGTGGCCGGCGTGATCCCGTACCGGGCGGTGCCGCAGATCTACAACCCGCCGGGCCACCTGGTGGTGACGGCGAACCAGCGCCCGGTCGGTGCCTCCTACCCCTACTACATCGGCACCAGCGCGAACTTCTTCGACCCCGGCTACCGGGCGGCCGAGATCGAGGCGTCGCTGGCCGGCCGGCACGGCCTGACGGCGCGCGCGTTCGCCGCCGTCCAGAACGGCCTCACCGACCCGCTGGCCCGTCAAATCAGGCCGCGGCTGCTGGCCGCGCTGGCCGGGCAGCAGCTCACCCCCCGCCAGCGGGCCGCGGCCAGGCTGCTGACCGGCTGGAACGGGTCGATGCGGGCCACCTCGCCTGCCGCCTCGGTGTGGTGGACATTCTGGGGTGACTACCTGCGGACGGTGTTCAGGCCCTGGTGGCGCGCGGCCAGGGTGCCGGTCCGCCAGGACCGGGGCGGGCTGTCGGTCTCACCGCAGCAGTTCAGCCTGGACGAGGATCTGGCCACGTGGACCGTGTCAGAACCCGGCAACCCGGCGTTCACCCCGCCAGGGGCCGCCCGCCGCACCGCGCCCGGTGCCATGCGGGCGGCGTTCGCGGCCGCGGTGGCGCACCTGGCGGCGAGGCTGGGCGGGGACCCAGGCAGCTGGGCGTGGGGACGGCTGCACCGCAGGCAGTTCCCCTCGGTGACCGGGGCTCCCGCGCTCGGCTACGGGCCCAGGCCCGCCGGGTCCGACCCGTGGGCGGTGAACGCGGCCGACGGTGACCTGATCGCGTCGCAGGGGCCGAGCTGGCGGATGATCGTGACCTGGACCGGGCGGTCCTCGGCCCGGGCGGAAGGGGTCTACCCCGGCGGCCAGAGCGAGAACCCCGCTTCGCCCTGGTACACCGACCAGGTGCCCGCCTGGTGGGCGGGCCGTTACCTGCCGGTACCCGCCCCGGGCAGCTCGCCGCCCGGGCCTGCCAGCTGGCAGCTGCGCCCGGGAGCCCGGACATGACCGGCCAGGCACCGCCAAAGCAGAATATGAGCGGGCAGCCGGCCGCCATGCCGCGGGCCAGAGCGGGTAGGTGAAGACATATGTCTGACCTGCGGAGACTGGGCAAGCGCGGCTCTTACCGGCTGGGCAAGCTCGGTACCCCGCCGCCGGAGCAGGGCGGGCCGCCGCCCCCGCACTATCCGTCGTTCGCGCCGGGGCGGCGCTGGCCGCTGCCGGCCTGGCTGCTCGGCGGCCTGGCCTGGATCGCTGTCATCGCCGTCGCCGCGGCCCTGGGCTGGTGGTTCGTGCCGTTCCTGGCCGGTGCCGGGGCCGGGGTGGCGGCCCGCTACGGCCGGCTGCGGCTGCGGGTCGCGCTGCCGCTGACCGCGCTCGGCGCGGCGGCCGGGTGGGCGGTGCCGCTGTGGTGGGCGGCCGCCAGCGGGCAGCCGGTGGGGGCGGTCGCGCGGGAGGTCGCAGCGCTGGCCGGGCTCCCCCCGCACGCCGCCGTGATCATCGTGGTGGCGCTGCTGGTCCCCGCGCTGCAGGCCGCCTGCGGCCTGTGGCTGGCTTTCGTCGCGATCCCCCGCCAGGGCGGCCGGTAACCCCGCGCGGCCCGCGCCCCGGGCACGCGTGAATCATGGGCAGGGTGATCAGGGCAGAGCCAGGGCGGCGGACCGGTGCCGGGCCCCGCCGGCAGCCGGACGCCGGCCTGCGGCGACGGGCGGCGGCGCGCGGGATCGCCACGTCTTACCGCGACTCACGGGGCCGCCCGGTGGAGGTCGCGGCGGCCACGCTGACAGCCGTTCTTGCCGCGCTGGGCGAGGATCCGCATCCCGTGCTCAGCCGCGCCCCGGCGGCGACCGTTCGGAAAGAAGGAGCCCTGGCCCTCCCCGGCGGCGAGCCGGTGGCGCCCGCACCGCCGCCCGGGCGGCACTGGGGCTACGCGGTCCAGCTCTACGCG
>JAIRTY010000566.1 GCA_031254715.1 Nocardiopsaceae bacterium
CCTGGCGCAGACGATCAACACGATGGTGGACACCCTGTCGGCGTTCGCTGACGAGGTCACCAGGGTGGCGCGGGAAGTCGGCACCGAGGGCAGCCTCGGCGGCCAGGCCCGCGTCCCCAACGTGGCCGGCACCTGGAAGAACCTGACCGACAACGTCAACTCGATGGCGAACAACCTGACCAGCCAGGTCCGCAACATAGCCCAGGTGACGACCGCGGTGGCGCAGGGGGACCTGTCCAAGAAGATCGACGTCGATGCCAGGGGCGAGATCCTGGCGCTGAAGAACACGATCAACACGATGGTGGATCAGCTGTCGGCGTTCGCCGCCGAGGTCACCCGGGTGGCCAGGGAGGTGGGCAAGGAAGGGCGGCTCGGCGGCCAGGCCGAGGTCGAGGGGGTCTCCGGCACCTGGCGGCGGCTGACCGAGAACGTCAACGAGCTGGCCGGGAACCTCACCCGCCAGGTGCGGGCGATCGCCGGGGTCACCGCCGCGGTCGCGACCGGCGACCTGACCCGGTCGATCTCGGTCGAGGCGCAGGGCGAGGTGGCCGAGCTCAAGGACAACATCAACGCGATGGTGCAGTCGCTGCGGGAGACCACCCGCGCGAACGAGGAGAAGGACTGGCTCAAGACCAACCTGGCCCGGGTTTCCGGCCTGATGCAGGGGCACAGGGACCTGCGGATGGTCGCCACCCTGATCATGAACGAGCTCACCCCGCTGGTCGGCGCCCAGCACGGCACCTTCTACCTCAGCTGGCCCGACGGGGACGATCTGCTGCTGCGCCTGATCGCCAGCTACGGGCACAGCGAGGACAGGGAGGTCCCGCGCGGGTTCCGGCCCGGCGAGGGACTGATCGGGCAGGCGGCCCAGACCAAGCGGCCCATCATCGTCGACTCCGGCCCGCCGGATTACGTGCGGATTTCCTCCAGCGTCGGGTCGGCAGCCCCGCTGAACCTCATCGTGCTCCCGATCCTGTTCGAGGACCGGGTCCTCGGCGTGATCGAGCTCGCGTCGTTCGCTCCGTTCACCCTGGTCCGGCGGGACCTCCTGGAGCAGCTGATGGAGGTCATCGGGGTCAACGTCAACACGATCACGGCCAACGCGCGGACCGACTCGCTGCTGGCTGAGTCGCAGCGGCTGGCTGAGCAGCTGCAGGTGAGGTCGGAGGAACTGCAGGCGCAGCAGGCGAAGCTGCAGCGGTCCAACGCCGAGCTGGAGGACAAGGCGAAGCTGCTGGCCAGCCAGAACCGCGACATTGAAAGCAAGAACTCCGAGATCGAAAAGGCCAGGCGGGAAATCGAGGAGCGCGCCCAGCAGCTCGCGCGCGCCTCGACCTACAAGTCGGAATTCCTCGCGAACATGTCGCACGAGCTGCGCACCCCGCTCACCAGCCTGCTCATCCTGGCCGGCATGCTGGCCCAGAACTCGACCCAGAACCTGACCGGGAAGCAGGTCGAGTGCGCCAAGGTGATCCAGTCGGCGGGGACGGAGCTGCTGCAGCTGATCAACGACATCCTGGACCTGTCCAAGATCGAGGCCGGGAAGATGGAGATCCACGCCGAGCAGTTCCAGCTGCGGCACCTGCTGGGCAAGCTCGAGACCACCTTCCGGCCGCTCACCGCCGAAAAGGGCCTCGAGTTCCGGCTGACGCTGGCGCCGGACATGCCCGAGCAGCTGTTCACCGACGAGCAACGGCTCCGGCAGGTGCTGCGCAACCTGCTCTCCAACGCGGTGAAGTTCACCGAGCACGGCCGGGTGGAACTCCGCTCGTACATCGCCAGCAGCGGGCCCAGGGCGTCGGGCAACGGGCACGGGCCGATGGTGGCCTTCTCCGTGCGGGACACCGGCATCGGGATCGCGGAGGAGAACCTCGAAACGATCTTCGGCGCTTTCCAGCAGGCGGACGGCACGACCAGCCGTAAGTACGGCGGGACCGGGCTTGGCCTGTCGGTCTGCCGGGAGGTCGCCTACCTGCTCGGCGGCGAGATTCACGCCGAGAGCCAGCTCGGCGCCGGCAGCACCTTCACGCTGTACCTGCCGGCCGGTTCCATCGTCCGGACCGCCGATCGGGCCGAGCCGCCGCCGAGCCCCGAGCCAGCGGCGGAGCGCCGGGTCATCGTGGCGGAGCCGTACGACAGCAGCGTGCTGACGCTGCTGGTCCGCGAGGTCGCAGCGAGCTTCGCCGACAGCCGCCCGGTGCTCATCGAGGCGGTCGCCCGGCCCGAGCAGGCCGTCGGCGCGCTGGCCGCGCGCTCCCACGACTGCGCGGTGATCGACCTCAGCCTGCCGGGCGCGACCGAGCTGGCGTTCCTGGAACGGCTCGACGAGCGTGCGGCATCGGCCGGGGTGCCGGTCCTCGCCCATGCCACCGGCGAGCCCGGCCAGCAGCAGGAGCAGCTGTCCGGGGCGGTCGGCGCGGGCTCCGCGATCAACCTGGTGCCAACCCTTGCCGAGCTCCGGGAGCGGGTCACCGAGCAGCTGTCCGCGCCCGCCGCGCCCGCCGCGCCCGCTGCGCCGGGCGGCGCCGTGGCCGGCCCGGCGCAGGCCGCTGCGGCGCTCTCACCCGCCGCGGCCGACGACCAGGCCGTGGTCCTGACCGGACGCAAGATCCTGCTGGTCGACGACGATGCCAGGAACGTCTTCGCGATCGCCGGCATGCTGGAAGAGCACGGGCTGTCCGTGGTCCACGCGCCGAACGGCCGCAAGGGCATCGAGGTGCTGCTTGCCGACGGGCAGATCGAGCTGGTCCTGATGGACGTCATGATGCCGGAGATGGACGGGAACGCCACCACCGCGGCCATCCGCAACATGCCGCAGTTCGAGTCGCTGCCGATCATCGCGGTGACCGCCAAGGCCATGGAGGGCGACAGAGAGAAGAGCCTGGCCTCCGGCGCCACCGACTACGTGACCAAGCCGGTGGACGCTGACCAGCTGCTCGGATGCGTCCGGCACTGGCTGGACCCGCGAACGCGATACGTGAGCGGGGCCCGGTAGGACCGCGTGCGGCCCGGTGACGGCGGGCCTGGGGCCCGCCGTCCCCAGGGTCAGGCGTCGCGCTGCAGCGGGCAGCTCATGCACCGCGGTCCGCCCCGGCCGCGGCCGAGCTCGCTGCCCCGGATCGTGATCACCTCGATGCCGTTCTCGCGCAGGTGCTGGTTGGTGGTCACGTTCCGCTCGTAGGCGATCACCACGCCCGGCTCGACCGCCAGCACATTGCACCCGTCGTCCCACTGCTCGCGCAGCGCCGAGCGGACGTCCTGCACGGCGGTGAGCACGGTGATCTCGCTCCGGTCGAGCGCGTGGGCGATCGCCGCGTGCATGTCAGCCGGCGGATGGTCGGTGATCTTGAGCTGGGCCGGGCCCGCGCCCGGCTCGATCGTGTACGAGGGCAGCATGCCCAGCCCTGAGTACTTGATGAACACGCCGTAACCGGCCATCGTGAGCAGCGTGTCCAGGTGCATGAACGCACGTGCCTTGGGCATGTCGATGGCGACCACGCGGCGGGCCGCCCCGGCCGCGAACAGCCGGCACGCGAGCACCTCGACCGCCTGCGGGGTGGTGCGCTCGCTCATCCCGGCCAGCACTGCGCCGTTGCCCAGCACCAGGATGTCGCCGCCCTCGATGGTGGCGGGGAACGCCGCCTCGCCGTCGTACCAGGTCTCGAAGCCGCCGCCAGCGAACATCGGGTGCCACCGGTAGATCGCCGAGGTGGTGATGGTCTCCGGCATCCGGGCGGTCTTGCGCATGGCGTTGACCGACACCCCGCCGTAGATCCAGCAGGATGTGTCCCGCTGGTACAGCACGTTCGGCAGCGGGGCCAGCACGAAGTCGTCCGGCCCCAGGGTGTGGAACGCCAGGCTGCCCGGCGCCGGGGCCAGCTCCAGCAACTCGGCCTTGGTGATGCCGCCGGTCAGGTAGGTGGCCAGGGCCGGCGCGTCCAGCCCGGCCAGGGCGGCGCGCAGCGCGGGGGTGGCGAGCGGGCCGTGCAGCCGCTGGTCGAAGACCCGGTCCAGGATGTGCTCCCGGGCGTCGGCCAGTCCCAGCGTCTGCGCCAGCAGGTCGCCGTGGTAGTGGACGCGCACCCCGCGGCCAGCCAGCACGGCGGCGAACGCGTCGTGCTCGGCCTGTGCCTCGGCCACCCACAGCACGTCGTCGAACAGCAGCCGGCCCGCGTTGTCCGGGGTCAGCCGCTTCAGCTCCAGGCCGGGCCGGTGCAGGATCACCTGCCGGAGCCGGCCGACCTCCGAGTTCACCGCGAACAACGCAACCCCCCGGCTGATCGATGGACCTCAGGCGCACACCTTAGGCTACGGATCGTGGATCTTGACTTCTCACTCGACGCGGGCGCGCTGACGGCGCGGCTGGTGGACGTGCCCTCGGTCAGCGGCGACGAGCAGGCACTGGCGGACACGATCGACGCGGCGCTGCGGACGCTGCCGCACCTGACCGTGCACAGGGACGGCAACGCGGTGGTGGCGCGCACCACGCTCGGCCGGGCGGAGCGGGTGGTCCTGGCCGGCCACATCGACACCGTGCCGGTCGCTGGCAACCTTCCCTCGCATACCGAACGGAACCTGCTCTACGGCTGCGGCTCGTGTGACATGAAGTCCGGGGTGGCAGTCCAGCTCCGGCTGGCGTCGCTGCTCACCGCGCCCGCCCGGGACGTGACCTACGTTTTCTACGACTGCGAAGAGGTGGAGGCGGAGCGCAACGGGGTGCTGCGGCTGTCCCGCAACTCCCCGGAACTGCTGGCCGGTGACCTGGCCGTGCTGCTGGAGCCGACCGGGGGCGTGATCGAGGGCGGGTGCCAGGGCACGCTGCAGGCCGAGGTCACCGCCCGCGGTGAGCGGGCGCACAGCGCCCGTGCCTGGCGCGGCCGCAACGCCATCCACGAGGCCGGGCAGATCCTCGGCGTGCTTCGCGAGTACCGGCCCAGGCAGCCGGAGGTGGACGGGCTGACCTACCGCGAAGGGCTCAACGCGGTCGGCATCTGCGGCGGCGTGGCCGGCAACGTGATCCCGGACGAGTGCGTGGTGAGGGTGAACTTCCGGTTCGCGCCGGACCGGGACGCTGCCGGGGCCGCCGATCACGTCCGGGAGGTCTTCGCCGGCTGGGAGGTGGCGGTCACCGACGCCGCGCCAGGCGCCCGGCCCGGGCTGGCGCACCCGGCGGCGGCGTCCCTGCTCGCGACGGTCGGCGGGCAGCCGCGGGCCAAGTTGGGGTGGACCGACGTGGCACGGTTCGCCGAGCTTGGCATGCCTGCCGTGAACTACGGCCCGGGCGACCCGGAGCTTGCGCACAGCCGGGGCGAGCACGTGGACCTGGCCCAGATCGCCGGCTGCGAGCAGCGCCTGCTCGCCTGGCTGGGCGGCTGAACCAGCCGTGG
>JAIRTY010000567.1 GCA_031254715.1 Nocardiopsaceae bacterium
CGAGATGCTGGAGCTGAAGGAGACCATCAACACGATGGTCGACCAGCTCTCCTCGTTCGCCGACGAGGTCACCCGGGTCGCCCGCGAGGTCGGCACCGAGGGCCGCCTCGGCGGCCCTGATGCCCTCAAAGGCGTCTCCGGCACCTGGAAGGACCTCACCGACAACGTCAACTCGATGGCGAACAACCTCACCAGCCAGGTGCGGTCCATCGCCGGGGTGACCACGGCGGTGGCGCAGGGCGACCTGTCCAAGAAGATCCGGGTCGACGCGCAGGGCGAGATCCTCGAGCTGAAGGACACCATCAACACGATGGTCGACCAGCTCTCCTCGTTCGCCGACGAGGTCACCCGGGTCGCCCGCGAGGTCGGCACCGAGGGCCGCCTCGGCGGCCAGGCCGAGGTCGAGGGCGTGGCCGGCACCTGGAAGCGGCTGACCGAGGACGTCAACGAGCTGGCGGGCAACCTGACCCGCCAGGTCCGGGCGATCGCCCAGGTCACCAGCGCGGTGGCGACCGGGGACCTGACCCGGTCGATCGCGGTGGAGGCGCAGGGCGAGGTCGCCGAGCTGAAGGACAACATCAACGCGATGGTCCAGTCGCTGCGGGAGAAGACCAGCGCCTACGAGGAGCAGGTCTGGCTGCAGGCAAGCCTGGCCCGGATCGCCGGGCTGATGCAGGGCCAGCGCGACCTCGCCACCGTGGCCGACCTGATCATGGAAGAGCTGGTGCCGCTGATCGGTGCCCAGCACGGGACGTTCTTCCTGGCCGACACCGAGGGCCGGGACCTGCGGCTGCGGCTGATCGCCGGCTACGGGCTGGTGGCGGACAAGGACTCCCCCACCCACTTCCGGCTCGGCCAGTCGCTGATCGGCCAGGCCGCGAAGACCCGGCGGCCGATCCTGGTGACCGACGCCCCGGCCGACTACGTGAAGATCTCCTCCGGGCTCGGTGAGGCGGCCCCGGTCAACCTGATCATCATGCCGATCGTGTTCGAGGGCCAGGTGCTGGGGGTGATCGAGGCTGGCTCGTTCCGGCCGTTCACCCAGGCACACCAGGACTTCCTGGAACAGCTCATGGAGACGATCGGGGTCAACGTCAACGCGCTCATGGCCAACGCGCGGACCGAGGCGCTGCTCGAGCAGTCCCGGCGGCTGGCGGCCGAGCTGCAGGCCCGCCAGGAGGACCTGCAGCAGTCCAACGAGGAACTCGAAGACAAGGCCGCCCAGCTGGCCCGGCAGAACCGCGACATCGAGATCAAGAACGTCGAGATCGAGCAGGCCCGGCAGGAGCTGGAGGAGCGGGCCCAGCAGCTCGCGCTCGCCTCCAGGTACAAGTCGCAGTTCCTCGCGAACGTCTCGCACGAGCTGCGCACCCCGCTCAACAGCCTGCTCATCCTGGCCCGGCTGCTGGCCCAGAACCCGACCGGGAACCTCACCCCCAAGCAGGTGGAGTACGCGCACGTGGTCCACTCGTCCGGGTCGGACCTGCTGCAGCTGATCAACGACATCCTGGACCTGTCCAAGGCCGAGGCGGGGCGGATGGACCTGCACCCGGAGAACGTGGGCCTGGCCCCCCTCGCCGACGATCTGCGCAGCGTGTTCGGGCCGCTGGCGGCCGACAAGCGGCTCGACTTCGACATCAAGATCGACCCGCACGTGCCCGCCGAGCTGTTCACCGACCGGCAGCGGCTCCGGCAGGTGCTCGCCAACCTGATCTCGAACGCGATCAAGTTCACCCACGCGGGCCGGGTGGAGCTTGCCGTGCGGCTCGCCGGGCCGCGGGACCCGGACGGGAATCAGGAGATCGCCTTCGCGGTGAGCGACACCGGCATCGGCATCTCCCCCGAGAACCTCAGCACCATCTTCGGCGCCTTCGAGCAGGGGGACACCACCGGCAACCGCGGCTACGGCGGGACCGGCCTGGGGCTGGCCATCTGCCGGGAGATCGCGCCGCATCTGGGCGGCCAGATCACCGCCGACAGCGAGCCCGGCCGGGGCAGCACGTTCACGGTGCTGCTGCCGCGTTCCTACCGGTCCGCCGCGCACCTGATCGGGGACGTGCCCGGGCCGGACCGGGTGCTCGGACCCGACCGCGTGCTCGGGCCGGGCCAGGTCGCCGAGCCCCCGGCCAGGCGGGCGCTGGGCAGCCGGGCTCCGGCCAAGCGCGGCGCTGGCAACCGGGACGCCGGTCCGGACGCCGTCAAGCCGCCGGACGCGGCCACGCCGGACGCGGCCACGCCGGAGAACGCAAGACCGGAGACCGCCACGCCGGAGAACGCAAGGCCGGAGACCGCAAGGCCGGGCCCGGGGATCGGCGCGGGCGCCGGCCACCCGGGCAGTCGCGGGACCCGGCCCGCCGCCCAGGCCGGGGAGAACGGCGAGCCGGAGCCCGTCAATCCGCACCATGCCCTGCGCGGCCGGAACGTGCTCATCATCGACGACGACGTCCGCAACGTGTTCGCGATCACCAGCGTGCTCGAGCTGTACGGGCTGTCGGTGAGCCATGCTCCGGATGGCCGGAAGGGCCTTGATGCGCTGCTGGCCAGCAACGACATCGACCTGGTGCTGATGGACGTGATGATGCCGGAGCTTGACGGCTACGCCACCACCGCGGCCATCCGCAAGATCCCCCGGTTCGCCGAGCTGCCGGTGATCGCGGTCACCGCCCGGGCGATGCCCGAAGATCGCGCCAAGAGCCTGGTCGCCGGCACCAGCGCGCACGTGACCAAACCGGTGGACACCGAGGAGCTGCTGACCTGCATGGAGACGTGCCTGCGGCAGCAGCCGGCCGGGCGGGCCGCCGGCCGCAACGGCAAGTCCTGACCAGAACCGGAACCCCGGGTGGTCCCGGCACGCTCGCGCCGGTGGCAGTATGAGAGGCGGAGCAGAGCCGCCGGGCAGCCGCTCTCCGGCAGGCCGCTCCTGAGCGGGCAGCCGGAGGTGATCGTGAGCTTGCACGAATTCGCCCGGCAAGCCGCAGACCTGGTGAGCACCGGGGACAAGTCGCGGTCACGGTCACTCAACGAAGTGGTCCTGCTGGCCTCGCGGCAGGTGCCCGGCTGCGCGGG
>JAIRTY010000595.1 GCA_031254715.1 Nocardiopsaceae bacterium
AGGGAGAAGGTCAACCAGGGCGCCGCAGTCCTGCTCACGTCGGTTGCCGCCGCCCGGCGGCTGGGCGTCCCGCACCAGCGGCGGGTCTTCCTGCCCGGCCACGCCGACCTGGCCGAGCGCGACCTGCTCGAACGAGGCGACCTGTCCGCGAGCCCGGCCTCGGTGATGGCGTGCGAGCACGCCCTGGAGGTGGCCGGCATCACCGTAGCGGACCTGGCCGCCATCGACCTCTACAGCTGCTTCCCGATCCCGGTGTTCAACATCTGCGACGGCCTCGGCCTGGCCGCCGGCGACCCGCGCGGGCTCACCGTGACCGGCGGGCTGCCGTTCTTCGGCGGGCCCGGCAACAACTACTCCCTGCACGCCATCGCCGAGACCGTGCATCGCTGCCGCGCCGATCCGGGCAGCTACGGGCTCGTCGGCGCCAACGGCGGCGTCATGAGCAAATACTCCGCCGGCATCTACACCACCACCCCCGCCCCCTGGCAGCCAGACAACAGCCACGCGCTGCAGGCCCAGATCAACAGCTGGCCCGCGCCCGCCCAGGCCCGCCACGCCGACGGCCACGCCACCATCGAGACCTGGACCATCCGGCACCGCCGGGCCGGCCCGCGCACCGCCATCGTGATCGGCCGCCTGGCCGCCGACGGCCGCCGGTTCATCGCCCGCACCGACGACCGCGACACCGCCACCATCAACCAGCTCGCCACCAGCGAACCCATTGGCCAACCGATCTACGCCCGCTCGTTCGGCTCCGGCAACCGGTTCACCACCAGCAGGGACGAAATGGACCGGCTCTTCCCGCCGTCGGCGCCGGCCAGCGCCAAACGCTGATGATCTGCGGCCAGAATGTGGTCATGGTCTCTGAAATCTTCGAACCAGACCGGTGGCGGCCGGTCGAGGGGTTCCGCTTCACCGACATCACCTACCACCGGGCGGTGGGCTCCGGGACGGTCCGCGTCGCGTTCGACCGGCCCGAGGTGCGGAACGCGTTCCGCCCGCGGACCGTGGATGAGCTCTACCAGGCGCTGGATCACGCGCGGATGTCGGGTGATGTGGGATGCGTGCTGCTGACCGGCAACGGCCCCTCGCCGAAGGACGGCGGGTGGGCCTTCTGTTCCGGCGGCGACCAGCGCATCCGGGGCCGCGACGGGTACCGCTATGCCGGCGGCGAAACGGCCGAGAGCATCGACCCGGCCCGGGCGGGCCGCCTGCACATCATGGAGGTGCACCGGCTGATCCGGTTCATGCCGAAGGTGGTTATCTGCGTCGTGCCCGGCTGGGCCGCTGGCGGCGGACACAGCCTGCACGTGGTCTGCGACCTCACGCTCGCCAGCCGCGAGCACGCCCGGTTCAAGCAGACCGACGCGGACGTCGGCAGCTTCGACGGCGGCTTCGGCTCCGCCTACCTGGCCCGCCAGGTCGGCCAGAAGTTCGCGCGCGAGATCTTCTTCCTCGGTGAGACCTACGACGCGGCGGCCGCCCACCGGATGGGCATGGTCAACGCGGTGGTGCCGCACGCCGACCTGGAGCGCACTGCGCTGGAATGGGCCGGGAAGATCAACGCCAAGAGCCCTACCTCCCAGCGCATGCTCAAGTTCGCGTTCAATCTCATCGACGACGGGCTTGTCGGCCAGCAGGTCTTCTCGACCGAGGCGACCAGGCTGGCCTACATGACGGACGAGGCCGCCGAAGGACGGGACTCGTTCCTGGAGAAACGCGCGCCGGACTGGTCCCGTTTCCCGTACTACTACTAAGCCCGGCAGGTCACTCCTGGGGGAGGTTCTCCCTGGCTTCCTGGTAGCTGCCGCCCGGCGGGTTCGGGTCCGGCCCGTAGACGAGGTAGAGCACGCCGGTCGCGAACGGCTGCGACGAGATCAGCCGGAGCGGCAGCCCGGGACCGCCGTCCGGGAAGAGCCGCAGCCCGGATCCCGCGAGCGCGGGGTGGACGAACAGGTGCAGCTCGTCGAGCAGGCCGGCGGCGAGGAGTTCCCGTACCACCGAGACCGAACCGCTGAGGGCGATCTTCCGGATGGCTGGGTCGGCCTTGAGCGCGGTCACCGCGTCGACCAGGCTGCCCTGCAGCTGCTCGGAGTTGCGCCAGGTGAACTCCAGTGGCCGGTGCGAGACCACGATCTTGCGCATGTCGCCGAGCTTCTTGGCGAACCCGGCGTCCTCCTCGCCCGCCGTCTCCCGGTCGGGCCAGGCGCCGGCGAAGCTGTCGTAGGTGACGCGGCCGAAGAGCATGACGTCGGCATCGTGCGTCCCTTCGACGGCGCGGCCCATCTCCTCGTTGAAGTAGGGGAAGTGCCAGTTGCCGACGGACGGGTCGACGGCGCCGTCGAGCGCCATGAACAAGCTGGCGGAAATGGTTGCCATCTGGAGCCTCCTGGTCGGTCGTGCCGGTCTGGGGGTTCAGACGACCCACCCTGCCGGAAGTCATCGCCGCCTGCTCCGGGACACGCCTGTCGCAGGCCGTGCCCGGAGCTCGCCCGGCGGCTGGCCGCCGCCGAGGCAGAGCCCGGCTGTTGAGCCCAGGAGTCAGGTGGACACGACCTTCGGGAAGGCGACCGGGCTGCGGTGCCCGGCCTGGTCGACGGCGCGCAGGCCGAACTGCACGTTGTCTTTGGAGATGTCGAGCGTGACCGAGGTGACGTTGCCGACTCCGATGGCCTTGGTCCAGTCCGGGGCCGTGGTCTCACGCGTCACCACCTCGTAGCCGGCCAGGTCGGGCTCGGGGCCCCGGTCCCAGCTGAGCGTGGTGGTGTTGACGCCGGAGAAGCCCGGCGGCGCCGTCGCGTGGATCCTCGCGTTCTTGGGCGTGCCGGGTGCCGTGGCCAGCGCCCACAGGGCGGCCGCGTTGACCTTGGCGACCCGGGCGGTATAGGCGAAGTCCACGAACTGGATCAGGTCACCGAACTGAACGCCGTTGATCACCTCGACGTTGCGGTGCTCGTGGTCGAAGTTCTCCCGCGGCTCGGTGAGCCTGGCGGCAGGGTAGCCCTGCTGCTGGAAGGAAAGGTGGTCGCTGCCGCGCAGGTACCGGTCACGCCGCCAGATCACCCGGACATTCATGCCGGTGAGGTTGAACGGCGCCGACTCCGCGACGAACCGGCCCAGCTGGCGGGAGAGCCCGTCGTTCTCGCCGCCGACCGACTGCATCGTGGCGATGTCGCCGGAGGTCGCGGCGGTCGGCACGCCCTCGACGAACAGCCGCACCGTGAACGGGTCGGGCTTGCTGCCGTCAAAGGCCTGGCTGGCCCCGACGATGTCGTTGCTGAACATGCCCTGCACGTCGGCGCCGTCCGCTGCCATCTGCTGCGCCATGTGGGCCGAGCCGAACAGTCCCTGCTCTTCCCCGGCGACGGTGGCGAACACCAGCGTGCCGGGGAACTGGCGGGTGGCGAACACCCGGGCGAGCTCGAGCACCACCGCGACCCCGGAGCCGTCGTCGTCGGCGCCGGGGGCGTCACTGGTGGCATCGAGCACGTCCGTCACGCGGGAGTCCAGGTGCCCGGTAACGACGTAGAACCGCTGCGGGGACGCCGTCCCCCGCAGCGTCGCGATGACGTTGGTGATCGTGGCCGGCTGGGGGATCCGGTCCGAGGGCGGCTGCACGAAGCTCTGCTTCTCGACGGTCATCCGGCCTGCCGAGGTGGCCGCGATGGCCTGCATCTGATCCAGCACCCAGGCGGTCGCGGCGCCGATGCCGCGCACTGGGTCGGTCTGGCTGGACAGGGTGTGCCGGGTGCCGGACTGGACCAGGCGCTGGATCGTCGCCTGGATCCGGTCCGGGTCCACCTGGAGCAGTAATGCCCGCAGGTCAGGGTCGGGGTCAGAGCGGACGAGCGCGGGACTGGTACTCGCCAGGGCGGTGCCGGTGAGCAGTGGCGCCGTGGCCGCGGTGACGGCCGAGGCGGACAGGAATGCCCGGCGGGTCGCGCCGGTGCGGCCTAAGGCCCGGTTGTTATCCATCCCTTGAATCAAAGCTGGATTCCGGCGGCTGTCAACGCCGGTCGCCGGGTCAGCAGAGGCGGAGGGGAAGGGTGCGGGGGCCGCGGATCTGGCCCGCGGACCAGGTGACTGCCTGGGGGTCGGCGAGGCTGAACTCGGCGACGCGTTCCAGCCACACCTGCAGAGCGACGCGGAGTTCCATCCGGGCCAGGTGGGAGCCGAGGCAGCGGTGGATGCCCAGGCCGAACGCGGCGTGCCGGTTGACCTGGCGGTCGATGATGACCTCGCCGGCGCGGTCGAACTGGGCG
>JAIRTY010000601.1 GCA_031254715.1 Nocardiopsaceae bacterium
GTGTGCTCTTCCGATCTCACCCTGGCGCTGCTTGAGCGCGCTCTCGGCCAGACCGCTGACGTCATCGCCGCCATCCGCCCTGACCAGTCCGGGCTGGCCACGCCCTGCCCGGACTGGGACGTGCGGGAGCTCGTCCGCCACCTGACCGGGCAGGGCCTGCGCAACTTCCTGGTCCGCGCCCGCGGCGAGACGGCCGACTGGCAGGCACCCACCGGCGAGCTGGGCGAGGACTGGGCGGCGGAGTTCCGTTCCCGGGCGGACGAGCTGATGGCGGTGTGGCGGGCGGCCGACCTGGACCAGCCGGTCGCGATGCCGGGGGGCGGGCAGGTGCCGCTGAGCAGCCGCGCCGATCAGCAGATCACGGAGCTGGCGGTGCACGGCTGGGACCTGGCCCGGGCTACCGGCCAGCGAGCGGAACTGGACCCGGCCGTGGCCGAGCACGCGCTCGCCTGGTCACGGCACATGCTCAGGCCCGAATTCCGGGGCCCGGGGAAGGCGTTCGGCGCCGAGGTGCCGGTGTCGCCCGACGCGCCCGCCTATCAGCGGCTGGCAGCCTGGTTCGGCCGCGATCCGGGCTGGACGCCGCCGTCCGGGGCGGCCGGCAGCTAACAGGGGAAGCCTGCGCGCCACCGGACCAGCCGCAGCTGCCGGCGCGATCGGGGGTGGGACTAGGGCACGTCCCGGAGAGCTCAGCGCCCGCCGATGAATCTGACGCCCGGCTCCGGTCACTACCGGGTGATTTCCATTCGCCGGCGCCGGGCCTCCGGCGCGGAAGGGACAGGCATGGCGCAGCCGGTAGTGCACTTCGAGATCATCGGAAAGAATCCCGCAACGCTCCGCAGCTACTACGGCGAGCTGTTCGGGTGGGAGTTCGACACCAGTGCCCTGGTCTCGGAAACGGTGTCCGAGCCCGGCGGCTACGGGTTCGTGGAACGCGCCACGACCAGCGACGGCACCGGCATCCCGGGCGGCGTCGGGGGCGGCGCGGGCTACCAGGGGCACGTGATCTTCTACGTCGGCGTCCCCGATGTCGAGGAAGCCCTCAGGAAGGCCGAAAGCCTCGGCGGGACGCGCCAGCTGGGCCCTTCCCGTGCCCCGACCGGCCTCGTGGTCGGCCACTTCGCAGATCCCGAGGGCAACATCATCGGCGTGGCCGGACCCCGGTAGCGGGATCGCCCCCGGATCATGGCTGCTGCCGGGACGTGGTCCGTCCCCGGGTGCGGCGCTTCCTGACCGGGGCGTCAGGAGCTTTGGTCCCACCACTTGAGCACCCGCAGTGCGCGGAGGGTGTTCCAGCGGCTCGGCGTGCCAGGGCTGCCCTCAAGGCCGAAGTGGACGCGACCCGGATAGCTGCCGTCGAGCAGCCACCGCCCGTCGGGCTGGCGCTTCGACTGCACGACCGCCACCGCCTCCGTCATCCGGGGATCCGGGTCCGCGCCCGACCCCCGGAAGTAGTCGAGCGCGCGCAGCACGTCGTAGTGCCAGTAGTAGGGGAACGCGAACTCGAGATACGACGGCCGGACGATGGCCCCGGTGCTCTTGCGGCGGAACAGGCCTCGTTCCAGCAGGTACTCCTCACCGCTCCGGCGGGCCGTTCGCACCTGATCGGACCCGCCGGTCGCGCGCTCGAACCCGAGCAGGCCGTCGAGCACATTGATCGACGTGTCGATCGAGGACACCACAGAGCCGTTCTCTGTCTCGCAGTTCCAGCCGCCGTCAGCGAGCCGCTCGGACAGGATCCGCTCGGTGACCGGCCCGATGTCCGCCCCGAAGTAGGCCCCGGTCTCGATCGTCCGGCCGTTGATGCACGGCTCGACCTCACCGTCGAAGTAGCGCTGCCCGGCGTGCTCCCAGCGCCCGTTCTCCGCGACCAGGCCGATCGCCCGGCGCGCGGACTGCGACCCTGGGTCAAGCCCGAGCAGCTGCAGGGTCTGCAGCGTATGCATCGTGGCCGTCCAGGGCTGGCCCGGCTCATCGCCGGCGTAGGACCCCGGGAAGCAAGCGCCGCCATCCCAGAGCCCGTCCGGATCTTCGGCCGCCAGCAGCCGCGCGCCCCAGCCTTCGTGCTCCACCCGGGCCCGCTCGGCCGCCACCCGGCCGGCCGGCGCGTTCGTGAGATCCCGCAGCACCTGCCAGCGGATGGCGGGGTCGCCTTCGAGCAGCCAGTCGATCACGCCCACAGCCGCAGGCTACTGTGCAAACGGGTTCGTAAGCTCAGGGACGCCGCAGCCCTGCCCGCCGCCTGCGGCCGCCGCGTCCGCGCGTTGTTGCTGCGTCGCCACCGGCCGCAGTGATGCCGGAGGTCCTCCTGAGCAGGGTCACAGCCATCGCACGTTCCCTTCTGTGTCAGCTGGCTAGCTCCACCGTCGCCAGCGACTGCAGAAGTCACCACACGTACTGGCCCACAGGAGCGACCACAGGATGGTCGACGGCACAGGTGCCGTAGGTGTGAGGTATTGCTGGCACGGTCCCGCTCGCAGCAAGCGTCCGGGGCGGCGGGCCGGGACGTTCACCCGTTCCGGTGTGCTGGCTCCAGCCAGTCCTCGTGCAGGTCAGCGGTGACGTAGTCGGGGCCCGGGCGGCCGGTCAGCTCCTGCAGCCCGAACCGCACCGTGCACAGCGGCGGGTAGGGGTCCCGGTGGTCCAGCGGGTTGGGGATCTGGCCGTGCAGCGCGACGACCGTCCCGACCTTCCCCCGCACGTGCCTGGGCGTCCGCGGGTTCCCGTCCGGCTGGTCGTCCCGCACCCGCACCAGGTCACCCACCGAGTACCGGTGGGGGCCGGGCCCGGCGTCGCTGGTCACGCCGGGCCCGGCGGGGTGCGCGGC
>JAIRTY010000614.1 GCA_031254715.1 Nocardiopsaceae bacterium
CGTGCTGGCATAGGTGGGCCTGCTTCCCAGCAGCGCGCGTACCGCCATCCGCAAGGCGTAGTAGCTGGCGCGCTTGTTGCCGCTGGCGTCGACCAGGCCCTGGAAGTTCTGGAACCCGCCGCTGAAGCCGTCCCAGTCGTAGAACGTGAACACGTGCGAGCCGAAGACCTGGTCGCTGGCGCCCCCGGACATGCGGATGAGGTTGTTGATGATCAGCTTGACGCCGGTGCCGGCCTTGTCATATCCGCCCCGGTACGTTCCCCATTCGCTGAGCCAGAGCGGGTAGTCGCCGTGGCCGGTGCTGTTCATCCAGCCGTGGACCGTTTCCACGTAGCTGGAGACATCGCTGTTGTAGTCGTGGATATCGACGCTGTCGAAGTAGGAGGGCACCTGCTGGAGGGCGGCGAGCGGCCAGCTTGACCCGCCGGTGCTGACCGGGGCGTAGATGTGCGGGGTCCGCCCGGGCAGGTAGGTGGAGTAGACCCAGCGGATGGCGTCGGCGGTGTACTGGACGAGGCTGAAGTAGTCGGCCTGTGTGCCGCCCCAGCCCTGCCCGGAATTATCCGGCTCGTTGTGGACCTCATAGTCGTCCACGCCGTAGTTGTTGCGTACGTTCAGCCAGTAGGCGGTCGCGAAGACGTGCTCCCACCATTCGTTCCAGTCGGCGGTGGTCACCGGCGGGTTCGGTGACCAGGCCGGGTTCTTGTTGTTGTCGCGGTTGCGGACGGTCACGACCGGGCGGATGCCCGCGCTCTGCAGCGAGGAGAAGATCGTCCGGGCATTGCCCTGCCAGAGGCCGGTGTCCCCGGACCACCAGTAGTCGCTGCCGTTCGGCGGGGTGGTCATGGCGTTGTCCCACCAGGTCCAGTTGATGACGCTGGGATCGGCCTTGATCTGGTCAATCGTGGGCGAGCCATAGGCGGCGCTGTCGTCCTGCCACTCCCAGCGCGCCATGCCGCCGTAGATGCGGTAGGTGTTGATGCCCGCATCCTGCAGGTCGGCGATGTCGAAGCGGACGTTGCCCTCGGTGGCGCCGATGTAGGCGGGGCTGACGCCGGTTGGCGTGCCCGACACGGTGACCGTCTGGGTGGCGGCATTGGCGCTGGCGGGTAACGCCAGCCACTCGGTGGCGGCGGCCGACGCCGCGACCGCGGCCCCGTATCCGAGCATGCGCCGCCGCGAGATCGGATGGTCTCGCCGCGGGTCATCGGCTCCTGGCCGGCCAGAGCTGTCGGCGTGTTGCATGGTCTCCTCCTTCGGGACGGTGGCGGCTTCTAGACAGTGGCGGCGCCGACGGCCTCGCGGCGATGGCGGGGGCGGCTAGCGGAGGCTGCCGACGGCGAGCCCGCCGCGCCAGTAGCGCTGCAGGAACAGGAAGGCCACGATGAGCGGCACGATGGCGATCAGTGCCCCCGCGATCACGACGGTTACCAGCAGTTGCGCGCCCCCGCCCGCGCTGGCCTGGGCGTTCATGTTGGCAAGCCCGACGGTCACCGGGTAGTAGCTCGGGGTGCTCAGCATGACCAGCGGCAGGAAGTAGTTGTTCCAGGTGGCGACGAAGGCGAAGAGCAGGACGGTCACGAACCCGGGAGTCATAAGCCGGAACGCGATCCGGCGGAAGATCCGGAATTCGCCGGCGCCGTCCATCCGGGCGGAGTCGAGAAGCTCGGCCGGCACCGATTGCTCGGCGTAGACGCGCATCAGGTACAGGCCGAACGGGTTCACGAGCGTGGGCAGGATGACGGCGAACGGCGTGTCGGTGAGGCCGGCCTTGCTGAACAGCAGGTAGGTGGGGATCACCAGCACGGTGCTGGGGACCATGATCGTGCCGAGCACGACCCCGAACAGCAGGCTGCGGCCGCGGAAGCGGTACCGGGCGAACGCGTATCCGCCTGCCGCAGACAGCAGCGATCCGGCCACCGCGCTGACCGCCGAGTAGATGAACGTATTGACCAGCCACCGCCAGAAGATGCCGCCCTGGTAACGGAACAGCGCGGTGATATTGCTGCCGAGATGGAACCCATGCCCGAACCAGAGCCCGAAGCTGCTGAACAACTGGCTGTTCGTCTTGGTGGCGGACAGGAACAGCCACGCCAGCGGGACGAGGAAGTACAGCAGGCAGGCGATCATCAGCACGTGGGCGCCCGCGCGGGCCGGCCCCGGGCCCGCTCCCCGCCGGGTGGCGGGCCGGCGCCGTCGCAGGGCGGCCTCCGGCTGCTGGCTGCCCGAGGCTGTCAGCGCGCTCATGACGCGCTCCTCGCCCGGCGGTTGACCCGCCACATGAACAGGTACGAGCCGGCGAAGATGACGGCGCCGAGCAGGAACGAGATGGCGGCTGAATACTCGTACTGCTGGTTGGTGAAGGAGAGATTATAGGCGTAAAGATTAGGCGTGTAGTTGTTTCCGATAACGCTCGGGGCAATGGAGAACATAATTTGCGGCTCGGTGAACAGCTGCAGCGAGCCGATGATGGAGAAGATGGTCGTGAGCACGATGGCGGGCCGTACCAGGGGGACCTTCACCCGGAGCGCGAACCTGACCGGCCCGGCCCCGTCCACGGCCGCGGCATCACGCAGTTCGGCGGGGACGGCCTGCAGCGCGGCGAAGATGATGATCATGTTGTAGCCCGTGTACTCCCAGGTGACGACGTTCGCGAGCGAGGGGAGCATGATGCCGGACGAGAGCAGGTCGGGCTGGTGCAGGCCAAGGGCGGAGGTGAGCTGATCGATCGGGCCGAACTGGCGCCCGTAGAGGTAACCCCAGATGAGCGCGCCCACCACGCTGGGGACGGCGTAAGGGACGAAGAACCCGAGCCGGAACAGCCGCCGGAGCCGCAGCGTCCCGCTATCCAGGATCAGCGCGAAGACGATCGCCAGTACCAGCATCGCCGGCACCTGGATCACGAAGAACAGTGCCACCCGGCCCAGGCCGGCGTAGAAGGCACTGTCGCGGATCGCCTGGGTGTAGTTCGCGATCCCGACGAATACCTGGCCGCCGATGAGCTCGGTCCGCAGCAGGCTGAGATAGAGGGCGTAGCCGAGCGGCGCCACGATGAAGGCGGCGAACACGCACAGGAACGGGGCAAGGAACAGGTACGGTGCCGCCTTCGCCCGCCTGGCCGCACGCCGGGGGTGACTCCGGCCGCCATCGCGGCGGAGGGGAGCGCGCGACCGCGCGGTGGCAGCCTGGCGCGTCATGGTCAGGATGTTCATCGGCGCCTCCGCGTCGCTGTCACCGGTTGCGGTGAGCTGCTCCCCTCCGCTTGCCTCGCCTGTGCCGCGGTCACCCTCCCGTGACCGTCAGCCCCTGGCTCTTGGCGTATCCGGTGATGCTCTGCTGGGCTGCGGCCAGCGCACCGACCCAGGAGCCCTTTCCGGTCATCGCCTTCCCGATGGTGCTGGTGTACTGCGAGTACACGTAAGCCTGGAAGGGGCTCCACTCGAAACCGGCCGGCACCGTCTGCGCGATCTGGGAGAAGAGCGCATTGACGTGCTGGCCGCCGTAGAACGACGGCGCGGAGTTGTGGAAGCTCGCGGTACCCAGGGCGGACTTGAGCGACGGGAAGAGGAACAGCGGCGGGGCCGCCAGCATGCGGACCGCCTGCGGGTTGCTGTTGAGCCACATGGCGAACTCAGCCGCCTGCTGGGGGTGCTTGCTCTGGGTCGTCACCGCCGTCGTCGAGCCGCCCCAGTCGGCCGACACATCCTGGCCCGCTGTCCACTGCGGCAGCGGGGCGGCGCGCCACTCACCCGCGCTGCTCTTCGCCGCCCCCGACAGGAACAGCGGTCCCCAGGCCGCGGTGATCCACGTCGCATAGCGGCCCTTGGCCATGCTCGAATACCACTGCGGCGTGAAATCCGGGTCGGTGCTGATCTGCCCCTGCTGGTCCAGCTTCTGCCAGTAGGCAGCAGCCCGGGTGGCACCCGGATCGTTGACGGACACCGCGATGCTCGTGCCGCCCTGCATACGGAACGGCCGGGATCCGGCCTGCCAGAACAGGCCGTTGAGCTGACCCGGGTCGTTCGGCGCCAGGTCCGTCATGGTGATGCCGGGATTTGCCCGGTGCAGCTTGGCCGCGTCGGCGGCGAACTGCGCCCAGGTCGTGGGCACGGACAGCTTGTACCGCTGGAAGATGTCCTTGCGGTACAGCACTCCCATCGGGCCGGTGTCCTGCGGGATTCCCCATATCCCGCCCTGGCTCACGACCTGGTCCCAGGCCGAGGGGACAAATGCGCTCCGCAGCTTGCCGGCGCCGTACTTGGCCAGGTTGACCAGGCCGTGGGTGACCTCGAACGTAGGCAGCATCTGATATTCGATCTGGGCGGCATCCGGCGCGCCCTTGCCCGCCTTGATGGCGGTCTGCAGCTTCTGGTATGCGACCGCGCCCTGCCCGGGGTCGACGACATTCACCTTGATGCCGGGATGGGTTTTCTCGAACAGCGCGACTTCCTTCCCCAGGTGCGGCACCCAGGTCCAGAACGTGACCGTGACCGGTCCGCTGTGCGCGGGGGCGGCGGAACCGCCGCAGGCGGCGGCGCCGGCCGTGAGCGCCGCACCGGCCAGCGCCAGCGCCCACATACGCCATGTTTGCCGTGGCATGAATCTCACTTCCTCGGGGGTCGGCAGAGGCCGCGGGCCTGGGCTGGTCAGTCGCCCGGGCCTCCTTCCTGACTGCGGATCGGGGGTGTTGCGTCGTTGTCCGGGTGGTCGCGCTCGGCGAGGACGCGGACGTCCCAGGGGCGGAGGGTGAGGTGCTGTCCCGGGTCCAGCCGCTCACCAGACAGCAGATCGTCAACCGGCACCGGGACCGGGAAGGACGCGGGCTCCCAGGACCAGTTGCTCGCGAACCGGAGGTGCCGGCCGTCGCCGGCCGTTGCCCCGGTCACGGTCACGGACGGCGGGCTCTCAGCCCAGGGGTCGGGGGCCAGCGAGGTGTCCGCCACCCACCTCATGACCGCTTTCGCCAGCACGGCATCGGGCAGGGTGCCGACGTACGTCACCCGTCCCGCGCCGTGCTGATTGGTGGTGACCGCCGACCAGCGCCCCAGGTGCGGGTGCTGGTAGGAGGCCAGGGTGACTGCGCTGTCGGGGACCAGGCAGTCGGCCCACCCGGTGGCGGAGCCGGCGAGGGCGGCGCCGCCGGCCTCGCCGTGTCCGCGGACCGCCACCGGCTGGGCGAGGTCGGTGTACTCCAGGTAGTGCGCCCCCACCGGCTGGCGCAGCAGGCCGGGCATGACCAGCGGCCGCGGCCGCGCTTCCCGGTCGGCGTACCCCGAGCGGAACGTGAGGACCAGATGGCCTCCCGCCTCGGCGTAGCTGGCCAGGAAGGCGAGCAGTTCGTCGCCGGCCACGTACAGCGCGGGGGCGACGAGGACCGGCAGCCTGCGGGCGAGCGCGGCGGGATCGGTGCCGAGCCGGGTGGTGTCCAGCACCGCGACCTGCCGCTTCGCCTCGAACGCGCCCCGGTAGCAGGCGGCGACGATGCGCTGGTAGGCCAGCCGGTCCGGGTGGTTCGTCCCCGCCTGCGCGAGCGGTGGCTGGAACTCCATCGCCCACTTGCTCTCCGGCGAGATGACGATCCCCACCTCGGCGTCGGGAGCCAGGCCGGCGACCGCGCCGGCGGCCTGGTTGAGTTCCCCGGCCGTGCGGCTCAGTTCCAGGTAGCAGCGGTCCGGCTGCAGGCTGTGGCCGAGGACCCCGCCCCAGTACGTCTCGTGCCCGAAGTGGAGCGTGTGCCAGTGCCAGTACCCGATCAGCCCGGCCCCGCGCGCGACGAGCGCCCAGGCGGCCTGCCGCCACTGGCCGTCATAGGCCGGGAAGTTGACGTGCGGGCCGCCGATCCCCGCTGCCGTGGTCTCGGTGACGAGGAACGGCTCGCCGCGCAGTCCGTAGGCCATGTCGGCCTTCTGGTAGAGCAGCCAGGTGCCGAACCATGGCAGCCACTCCGGACCGGTGACCGGGGAGGCGGCCGTGGCCAGGCCCGGCGACCGGTCCGGCAGGGCGAGCGCCTCCTGCATGGGGTAGTAGATGTTGGCGGCCGCCACGTCCACGGCGGCCGCGAGCTGGGCCTCGTCCGCCGCCTTCCGGCTGTCCAGCGGCATGCAGGTGGTGACGAACTGGTCGCCGCGGGCCAGCTCGCGAACCAGCGTGGCCTGCCAGCGGATGAATTCGGTGGTCAGGGCGGCCTGGTAGCGGCGCCAGGCAAGATCGTAGGCAGGGGTCGTGTTCCCGTCCGGCGGCCACAGCTCCGCCCACCCGGAGATGCGGTGTGACCAGTACGTCAGCCCCCACTTGTCGTTCAGCACCGCGGGGTCGCCGTAGGTGTCGCGCAGATGATCGATGAAACCCGCGAACACGCCGGGGTTGTGGAGAAGCTCGAAGCCGGGCTCATTGTCAAGCTGCCACCCGATGACGGCGGGATGACCGGCGTACCGCGCCACGATCCGGCGGATGAGGCGCCCGGCCAGGTGGCGGAAGGCGGGGTGGGTGAAGTCGATGTCCTGCCGCGAGCCGTACGGCACCGGTCCGCTCGCGTCCCGCCAGGCGGCCGTCTCCGGATACTTGTGCCGCAGCCAGGGCGGAGCGGCGTAGGTCGGGGTGCCGATGATGACCGCGATGTCACGGGCGCGGGCCCCGTCCAGCACTGGCTGCAGCCAGTCCAGGTTGAACGTGCCGTCCGACGGTTCCCAGGTGGCCCACGTCGACTCGCCCACCCGGATCACCGAGAATCCCGCCTCGGCCATCAGGTCAAGGTCGGCCCCGAGGCGGTCGTACGGCTGATACTCGGGGTAGTAGGCCACGCCGAAATAGACGCCCTTGCCGGACACGCCAGGACTGCCCCCGCCGGTGTTACCGGTATCACCGCCTGCTGTCCTCACATCGGCTCCTGCCCTTCCATCGGCTAGCGGCCCGGAGCGGGCCCGCTGCTGTCCCGCACGATGAGATCGGGCTCGACCACGATGTGCTGCCCGGCCCGCTGCGAACCCTCCACCTGCTGCAGCAGCAGCTCGAGGCTGCGGCGGCCCACCTCAGCGAAGTCCTGGCGGACGGTGGTCAGCGGCGGCCAGAAGCATTCGGCCTCCGGCACGTCGTCGAAGCCCACGAGGCTCACGTCGCCAGGAACATCGGCGCCGCTCTCGCGCAGTGCGCGCAGCACGCCCAGCGCCATCTGGTCGTTCGCGGCAAAGATCGCGGTGACATCCTTGTTTGCCGCGATGCGGCGCCCCTGCTGGTACCCGGACCGCGCGCTCCAATCGCCGTGGGCGACCGGCGGCACCGGGCGGCCCGCCCCCGCCAGGGCGTCCCGCCAGCCCCGCTCGCGTGCCCGCGCTGACAGCCAGTCGCCGGGCCCGGCCACGTGCCACACGGTCCGGTGCCCGAGCTCCAGCAGGTGCCGCAGCGCGGCGACAGCGCCGGCGTGCTGGTCCACCGCCACGCTGGGTACCGCGCCGGGCTCGGCGTCCAGCACCACCAGCGGTGTCCGCCCGGCCAGGTACCGGGCGGCATCGGCCGCCCAGGCGTGCGGGGAGCTGAGGATGATCCCGTCGACCGCCTGCGCCTCCAGGTGCCTGATGACAGCCTTGGCGGTCCAGGGACTGGCAGGCTGCAAGGTCACCGCGCTGAGGAAGTAACCGGCCTCGCGGGCGGCCTGCTCGATCCCGGAGAGGATGGCCGCCGGGCCGTGCAGGTCGGTGTTGAAGCTGACCGCGCCGAGGACCCGGGACCGTCCCGTGGCCAGCGCGCGAGCGGCGGAACTCGGGCGGTAGCCGAGCACGTCGATCGCGGCCAGCACCCTGGCGCGCGTGTGCGGGCTGACCTGGGGATGGCCGTTGAGGACCCGGGAGACCGTCATCTTCGATACCCCGGACAGCCCGGCCACGTCGGAGATGACCACGCGGTCAGGACGGGCCGAGTCCTCGCCGGAGCGTTCCCGTGTCACGAGGCCGTCACCGCCAACCGCCCTGCCGCTGCACCCGCTGCTTACTGCATACTGCTGACCTGACTGTTACCGGTATCAGGAGCGGCTGTCAAGACCTGGGCGGTGACAGGCCTTCCCTGGCCGTGCTGACGGCCGGCGGTCAGCCGCCGGGGGCGTCGTAGCTCTCGCGGTTGGCGAGCACCTCGTCCATGTTCGCTTCGGCCCATTCCTTGATGCTGGACATGAGGTGCTGGAGCGAGAGGCCGAGGCCGGTCAGCTGGTAGCTGACCGTGACCGGCACGGTCGGCGTCACGGTGCGGGTCAGCAGGCCGTCGCGCTCGAGCGAGCGCAAGGTCTGGGTGAGCATCTTCTGGCTGACTCCGGCCAGCCGGCGCGACAGCTCGGAGTAGCGCATCGACCGCGGCCCGCCCTCGCAGCCGGCCCCGGGGCGCGGGCCGTCGCTGCCGAGCGCGGCCAGGATCAGCGTGACCCACTTGTCGGAGATCCGGTCGAGCAGCTGACGGCTGGGGCATTGCGCCAGGAACGCGTCGTAATCCGCCTTCGCCTGTGCCCGCTGCTGGGCCGCCGTCATCGTGGGCATCGGCTGCTCCTTTTCCTCCCGCTCCCTACCGCGCGGTGACATACGCACTCCCAAGTGCGTACTTCCCGTTGGGGAGCTACCCAACCACTATGGAGCATGACAACTGCCGGATACAAGCCACAGGAGCGGCACCATGAGCACCGCCACCTTCCGCACGGCCGTCGTCCGTACCCCGGGCGGGCCCGGCTCTATCGAGATCATCGACGTTCCCCTCGCCGGGCCCGGGGCCGGCGAGGTCCGGGTTGAGATCGCCGCCGCGGCGGTCAACCCCGTCGACCTCGCGGTCGCTGACGGCTTCTTCCACGCCAGGGGGCTGATCAACCAGCCCGCGCATACCGGCCTGGGCTGGGACTTCGCCGGGACCGTCGCCACCGCCGGCCCCGGCGCAGACCTGGCCCCCGGTACCCGGGTGGCCGGGTTCGTGGGCGGCTTCGACCGTGACTTCGGCAGCTACGCCGAGCAGCTCATCGTGCCGGCCGCCGACCTCGCCGTCGTACCCGACGGGCTTGACCTGGCTGCGGCGTCGACCGTGCCGCTCAACGGGCTGGCCGCCGTCCAGATCCTCGACCTGCTCGGCGGCCCGGCCCCCGGCGGCGACCGGCTGCTGGTGACCGGCGCGGCCGGCGCGGTCGGGGGATACCTCCTCTCGCTCGCGCCGGACCGCGGCTGGCAGGTGACCGGCCTGGCCCGGGCGCAGGACGAGGAATTCGTCCGCGGCCTCGGCGCCGGCTTCACCACGCACGCCGGGCCGGGCTGGGACGCGGTCGCCGACACCGCGGCGCTGCAGGAGCGGGGCCTCGCCCTGGTCCGCGACGGCGGGGCCTTCGCCGGCGTCCAGCCGGGATCCGCGCCGGCCGCGGAGCGCGGGACCACCACAGCCGCCGTGGTGACGCACCCCGACGGCGCCCGGCTGGGCGGCCTGCTCGCCCGCACCGCCGCCGGCGAGATGCCGGCCCGGGTGCACGCCGTGCTGCGGCTGGACCAGGCCGCCGACGCCCACCGCGCCATGGCCAAGGGCGGGGTACGCGGTCGCTACGTGCTCAGGCCCTGACCGGTCCGTTCGGAGTCAGTGGTGGCCGAGGACCGGGTGGGGCCGGTACGGCGCCTGCAGGCTGGTGGTCTCCGCTTCGGTCAGCGTGAGCTCCACCGCGTCGATCGCATCGCCGAGATGGGCCAGCCTGGTCGCGCCCACGATGGGCGCGGTGACCCCTGGGCGGCTCAGCAGCCAGGCCAGCGCCACCTGGGCGGGCGGCACCTCGCGGTCCGCGGCCACCTTCCTGACCACGTCGATAACGTCGAAATCGGCGCCGGTGTACATCTCGCCGGCCAGCGGATCGTTGCCGGACCGGGCGGTCCGGGGCTGCCCGCGCCGCTCGCGGGAGCCGGACAGCATGCCGCGGGCCAGCGGGCTGTAGGGGATGACGCCGACTCCCTGGTCGAGGCAGAGCGGGAGCATCTCCCGTTCCTCTTCCCGGTAGATCAGGTTGTAGTGGTTCTGCATCGACGCGAACGGGGTCGGCGCGACGTGCTGGGCCTTGGCGAACTGCCAGGCGAACATGCTCGATGCCCCGATGTAGCGGGCCTTGCCCGCCTGCACGACGTCGTGCAGGGCCTGCATGCATTCCTCGATCGGCGTCTGGTAGTCCCACCGGTGGATCTGGTACAGGTCAACATGATCGGTCCCGAGCCGCCGCAGCGAGCCGTCAATGGCGCTCAGGATGTGCTTGCGGGACAGCCCGCCATCGTTGCGCCCCGGGCCCATCGGGAAGAAGACCTTGGTCGCGAGCACAAAGTCGTCGCGGCGCGGGAACAGCCTGGCGAGCAGCCGCCCGGTGATCTCCTCGCTGGCACCGAGGTCGTACATGTCGGCCGTGTCGAAGAAGGTCACGCCCGCCTCGACGGCGCGCCTGACGATCGGCTCGGCCTCCTGTTCACCGAGGTGCCACGCCCGCTGCGTCCGGTTGCCGTAGCTCATCATGCCCAGGCAGAGCCGCGACACCGTCAGCCCGGATCGCCCCAGCCGTGCGTATCGCATCGTCCTCCTCCCGCGATGACGATGATCCACCCAGCTGTCCGGGAAACGGAAGAGGGATGTGAAGGCCCAGGCCGGTAACTGCCTCAGGATCAACGGCGGGATGCCCCGCGGTGGCCGCCGGTCATCGGGGCCAGTAGCTGGGCAAGGTGAATCCCCTCCCGGCCGGTCCCAGCCGCGCTGATCTGGGTGCGGCACGAGAACCCGTCGGCCAGGATCGCCGTGCCCGGGCCGGCCTCCCTGACCGCCGGCCAGAGACCGGCCTCCGCGCAGGCAGCCGAGACCTCGTAGTGCCCGCGCTCGAACCCGAAGTTCCCGGCCAGCCCGCAGCAGCCGGAGTCGAGCACGTCCAGCTCGACCCCGCACCGGCCCAGCAGTTCCCGGTCGGCGTCGAAGCCGAGGATCGCGTGCTGGTGGCAGTGCACCTGGGCGATGGCCCGCGGCCCGGGCGCCGCCCCGTCCCCGCTGCCAGTGCCCGGCTGCCAGCCGGCCTCCTGCAGCACCTCGGCGAGGGTCCGGGTCCGGTCGGCCAGCAGCCGCGCGTCGTCGGTGCCGAGAAGTTCGGCCGCGTCGGACCGGAACACCGCGGCGCAGCTGGGTTCCAGCACCACCACCCGGTGCCCGGCCTGCAGCGACGGCCGGAGGACGCCGATCGCACGCCGCAGCAGCCGCGCCGCCACGCCGAGCTGGCCGGTGGAGATCCACGTCAGCCCGCAGCAGACGGTCCGGGCCGGGACGTCAACCTCGAATCCGGCATCTGCCAGCACCTCGGCCGCGGCCTGGCCGACCTCGGGGTGGAAGTAGTTGGTGAACGTGTCCGGCCACAGCACGACCCGGCTGGCGGCCTGCCCAAGCAGCCCGCCCCCGGCGGGGCTGCCGTCCGCCGGGGGCCGCACCCGTCCGGGCCCCCGCCGCCGGTACCACCGGGTGAACCGCTGTCGCGCGAACCTCGGCAGGTCCCGCCGGGCGTCGATGCCGCCGGCCCGTTTGATCGCGGTGGCCAGGCCGGGGGCGTGCGCTGCCGCGTTTACCGCCGCTGGTGCGAGCGCGGCCAGCCTGGCCGCGGCGGGCAGCCAGCCCATCGAGTAGTGCGCGGCGGGCCGCAGCCGCCCCGCGTAGTGGTGGGCCAGGAACTCGGCCTTGTAGGTGGCCATGTCGACGTCGACCGGGCAGTCCTTCCGGCAGCCCTTGCAGGCCAGGCACAGGTCCAGCGCGTCGCGGACCTCGGGCGAGCGCCAGCCGCCGGTGACGACCTCGCCCCGGATCATCTCCATGAGCAGGCGGGCCCGGCCCCTGGTGGCGTGCTCCTCCTCGCCGGTGGCCCGGTAGCTCGGGCACATCACGCCGCCCTGGTGGCCGCGGCACTTGCCGACCCCCACGCACCGGGAGGCGGCGGCGGCGAAGCTGCCGTTCTCCTCCGGGTAGCGGAAGAACGTCTCCGGCTCGCGCGGGAACCAGCCGCGCAGGGTCAGGTTCTGGTCGAGCCGGAACGGATCAACCACCTTGCCCGGGTTCATCTTGCCGCCGGGGTCGAACACCGCCTTCAGCTCGCCGAACGCCTGCATCAGCTCCGGGCCGAACATCCGGGTCAGCAGCTCGCCGCGGGACTGCCCGTCGCCGTGTTCCCCGGACAGCGAGCCGCCGTAGCTGACCACCAGGTCCGCGGCTGCCTCCGCGAACGCCCGGTAGCCGGCGATGCCCTCGTCGGTGCGCAGCTCGAACGGGATCCGGGTGTGGACGCAGCCGTGCCCGAAGTGCCCGTACAGGGAGGCGTCCTGGTATCCGTGCCTGCGCAGCAGCGCGCTGAAGTCGCGCAGGTAGCCGCCCAGCCGATCGGGCGGCACCGCGGCGTCCTCCCATCCCTCGTGGGTCGCGTGCTTGCCGGGAGGATAAGCGGTCGCGCCCAGGCCGGCTTCGCGGACCGCCCACAGCTTGTCCTCCACCGCCGGGTCTTCCAGGTAGGCGACGGCCGGGCCGCCCTGCCCCGGCTTCGCCGCCTTGATCAGCGCCTGTGCCCGGTCCTCCGCCTCGCTCAGGGTGTCGCCGCCGAACTGCACCATCAGCCAGCCCGAGCCCTCGGGCAGCTTGGCCAGCGCGTCGCCCGCCAAGTGCTCCTCGCGCTCCAGCGAGATCAGCCTGTCGTCCAGGCCCTCCACGGCCAGCGGGTCATGCTCGGTGACCAGTGGCACCAGGTCCGCGGCGGCTGCGATGTCCGGGAAGCCGAGCACCACCAGCGACCGGCAGCGCGGCACCTCCACCAGGTCCAGCTCCGCCCGCAGCACGGTGACCAGCGTGCCCTCGCTGCCGGTCAGTGCCCGCGCCAGGTGGAAGCCCTTCTCCGGCAGCAGATAGTCGAGGTTGTAGCCGGAGACCCGGCGCGGGATGTCCGGGTACCCGGTGCGGATCGCTGCCAGGTGCGCGTCGCGGATCTCCCGCAGCCGCCGGTAGACCTCGGCCAGCCGGCCGCCGCGAGCCAGGACGTCCTGGTACTCCTCGTCGCTGACCGGCCCGGCCCAGGTCCGGAGCCCGTCGTAACACAGCACCTCGAGGCGGCGGACCGAGTCGGCCATCTTCCCGTAGGCCTGGGCCGTGGAGCCGCACGAGTTGTTGCCGATCATCCCGCCGATCGTGCAGCTGACGTGGGTGGACGGCTTGGGCCCGACCATCAGGCCGTGCTCGGCGGCGGCCTGGTTGACCTCGTCGAGGACCGCTCCGGGCTCGACCAGGGCGCTCCGGCCGGCCGGGTCGATCTCGAGCACCCGGTGGCAGTACTTGGTCCAGTCGATCACCACGGCCTCGTTGCAGCACTGGCCGGCCAGGCTGGTCCCGCCGCCGCGGGACAGCAGCGGCACGTCATGCTCGCGGCAGACGGCGGCCGCCTCGGCGGCGGCGTCCACGCTCCTCGGCACCACCACCCCGATCGGGACCTGCCGGTAGTTCGACGCGTCGTGCGCGTAGGCGCCGCGGCTGCCGGCATCGAACCTGACTTCGCCGTCGACCCGCCGGGCCAGGTCCGCCGCCAGTTCGCGGCCCGCCTGCCCGGCGGGCGGGTGCTCCTCGCTGGCCAGGGAGTAACCGAACCGGGGCATGACCCTCCTCCTGGGCTCAGGCCAGAATCTGGAGATCCGGGCTACCCAGGGCTCATCCGGTTAACCGGGCCGCGGGTGATGCGTGCCGCGGGGCAGGGCTCAGCAGCTGAAGCCGTCGAAGGTACAGCTCGCTGGGCTGCTGGAGCTGCCGTAGCCGTTGAAGCTCACCTGCAGGCTGGCGCCGGGGCTGATATCCGGCGGGCCGGTCCAGGTGATCGTGTCGCCGCTGCTGGAGGCGTTCGCCCCGGACGCGGACGAGAACCTGTCCCCGGGGAACACGGCGGCCAGCGTCCAGCCGGACAGGGTGGTGCTGCCCTGGTTGGTGATGATGAACGTGCCCGTGAATCCGCCCAGCAGGTGCTGGCTCTCGCGATAGGACACAGCGAAGTCCGGGGGGACCGGTGTGGACGGGGCCGGCGACGACGTGGGCTTGGGCGACGCCGTCACCGAGGCCGGCTTGGCCTTGGCCCGCGGCTTACGGGACGGCGAGTGGCTGGGCTTGGGGATGCGCACGGCCCGGGTGCCCGCGGACACGCCCGGGCTCGCGACCGGCTCCGGGCCCACGCTCACCCCGGGCCCCGGGGTGGCGCAGGACACGAAGCAGTGGTCGGCGACCGGCGCGGCAAGCCGGTGCGGCAGTACCACGATGACCCCGCCGGCCAGGGCCGCCACCCCGGCGCCGGTGCCGAGCACGGCGTACCGCCTGAGCCTGCGCCGGGGCCGCCCCGGCCGGCGCCCGCCGGGCTCGTGCCCGGGCGGTCCCGGCTGGTGGCCGTGCTGGGAGAGCTGATCGCGGTACAGCTGGCGGCTGCGCAGCTCGCGCTCGTAAGGGTCGTCCCCGGCCGGGACCCCCTGGTAGCTGTCGTCCGCGATCGGGCCGGTCTCCTCCGGCGCGCCGTCGAACCCGTCGCTGGCGTGCGGGAGGTCCAGATAGGGGGCGGCCAAATAGGTACTGGGGCTGGCCGGTTCGTCCCCTAACGCCGCCGCATGCCGGGGCCTGGTCCCGGACGGCTGCTGGTCCTCGGACGCCCGCTCGCCGCCGAATGACCCGCGGGCGAACGGGTCGCGGCCGCGGGTCCGGTGGTACCCAGGGTCATTCACGGCCGTGACCCTGGTCCCGCCCCCCGAGCGAATAGAGCACGTGCGCAGCCATGCCTGCCTACTTCCGGGTAAGCCTGGGAGGATAATTTAGCAACAGCGAGCCGCGCATGCGCGCCTTTACCCGCGGATTCGCTCGCATTTCAGGCCCGGGCCGGCCTTCGCGCCTGCTGCCAGGGCCCGCGCTCGGCCGGCTGTCACGGGGGCGGCTCGAGGTACCGCCGCTGCTCGGTTACGTGGGTAGCCAGCTGGGCGCGGCGGCGCATGACCAGGCTGCCCACCGAAATGCCCAGGCCGACCAGGCCGCCGATCATGATGATGACCCCCACCGACTGGATGTTCACGTACTTGGGAGTCCAGGTGATGGCGAACTTGAGGATCGCGCCGAGAATGACCAGGCCGATGCTGCCGCCGATGGTCACGACCCCTCCCCCCGGTGACGGGGTTTCCCGTCACCTCACCCGCTGGTCATAGTCTCATAGATCCTGGAATGCTCATCCCTGTCCTGTGCCCGTGTTCGCTGCCGTTGCCTCCGTGCCGGGGACAGGCCCGGCAGCTCCCCGTTCGGAATGCGCGCCGGTTTCCGTTTCGCGCTCCCGCACCAGCCGCCCGACCTCAGCCCGCAGCTGAACGAACGCGGGCAGCTGGCGGGTGGTGATCTGCTCGCGCGGGGACGGCAGGCTGACCCGCAGGTCGGCCCGGACCTGGCCGGGGCCGGGGGTGAGCACGACGACCCGATCGCCGACGTAGACGCTCTCGTCGATGTCATGGGTGACCAGCAGGATGGTGATGTCGCGCTGTCCGCGCACCGTCAGCACCAGGTCTTCCAGGTCTTCCCGGGTCTGCGCGTCCACCGACCCGAACGGCTCGTCCATCAGCAGCAGCACCGGATCGCACGCCAGCGCGCGGGCGATCGCGACCCGCTGCTGCATGCCGCCGGACAGCTGCCAGGGGTACCGGCCCCCCTCGCTGGTCAGGCCGACGGTGGCCAGTGCCGCCCGGGCCGCTTCCCGCCGGGCGCGGCGACCAGCCCTGGCCGGCCCGGCGGTGCGGTCAGCCTCGCCAGCCGCGGCGGGCGCGCTGCCCCGCTTCCGGCGCAGCGGCAGCGCCACATTGTCGGCCACGGTCAGCCACGGCAGCAGCGAGCGGCTGTAATCCTGGAAGACGACCGCCAGCCCGTCGGGGACCCGTTCCACCGGGCTGCCGCCAAGCGTGATCGTGCCGGCAGCGGGCCGGATCAGGCCGGCCACGCATCGCAGCAGCGTGGACTTGCCGCAGCCGGACGGGCCCACGATGCTGACCAGCTCGCCGCCCGCGACGGCCAGGCTGATGTCCCGGAGGGCCGGGCGGGCCCGGCCGGCCGGGCCGTAGGAGTGGGTGAGGCCGGTGATCTCAAGCATGGCTGTCAGGCCTCTCCGCTCACGTCCGGCGCTGGCGGGCGTTCCGGTGCCAGGCCAGCAGCTTGTGCTCGGCGGCCAGTTCGGCCGCGTTGAGCAGGTTCCCGAGAATGGCGATGAGGACCAGCGCGGCCCACAGCGAGGTCATGTTGAACGAACTCTCCGCGTTGTTCATCTCGTAGCCCAGGCCGTTGCTGCTGCCGGCGAGTTCCGCGAACACCATCAGGATCAGCGACAGCGAGACCGACAGCCGCAGCCCGGCGAAGAACTTCGGCAGCGCGGCCGGGATGATCAGCCGCACCAGCCGCAGCCACCCGGGCAGCCGGAACGCCCGGGCCGTATCCGCCAGCACCGGGTCCAGCGAGCTGGCGCCGTCGGCGGTGTTCAGCAGCACTGGCCAGATGGTGCCGAACGCGATCGTCGCCACCTCCATCGGGGTGCCGAGCGCGAAGATCGCGATGAACACAGGGACCAGCGTCACCGGCGGCAGCGCCCGGACGAACTGCAGCATCGCGTCCAGGTAGGCAGCCCCGGCCCGGGACCGGCCGAGCGCCAGGCCGCCCGCGCCGCCGAGCACCGCCGCGATCGCCAGCCCGGCCAGGATCCGGCCCAGGCTGGGCAGCAGGTTGCCGGTCGCGTCCGGGGTGAGGAACAGGTGCGCCGCTGGCCCGGCGAACCACAGGTGATAGAGCCTGGCCAGGATCGACGACGGGGGCGGGAAGAACGGGCTCTGCTGCGCCCGCGCCCACAGCTCCCACAGCCCGGCCGCGGCCGCGATGACCAGCCACCGGGTCAGGTGCCGCCCGCCGGGCGCGAGGTGCCGCCCGGCGGCGGCGAGGTAACGCGCGGCCGGGCCGAGGTGCCGCGCGATCCTGGCCGTGCTCACGCGGCCTCCGCTGTGAACTCATGGTGCCAGGGCAGCAGCCGCCGCTGGGCGGCCAGCAGCAGCCCGTTCAGCACCAGCCCCAGCACGCCGGCCCAGATGGCGGCGGCCAGCACCAGGGCCGTGTTCCCGGCGCCGGTGTTGGCCTCGGCGATAAACGCGCCCAGGCCATTGCCGCTGACCCGGCCGGCGAGGTAGCCGGTGCTGATGTTCAGGATGATCGCGATCGAGGACGCCAGCCGGATCCCGGTCGCGATGAACGGCGCCGCGGATGGCAGCGCGGCGAACCTGATCACGGCGAGCCGCCCGAAACCGAACGCGCGCAGCGTCTCCCGCGCCACCGGGTCGGTGTCGTCGAGACCGTAGATCGTGTTGAACAGCACCGGCCACACTGCGGCGTACACGATCAGCGTGACGTTCATCCGCAGGCCCGGCCCGAGTATCAGCCCCACCAGCACGATCAGCGCCACCGAAGGGATCGGCCGGAGGAATTCCACGATCGCGCGGGTGGCTGCCCGGACCCCGGGCAGGCTGCCGAGCACTACCCCGGCCGGGACCGCCACGGCGGTCGCGATCACCAGCCCGAGCGCCCACGCCGCCAGCGTCGAGCCGAGGTCGGCGAGGAAGTGCGGGCTGGTGGCCAGCCCTCCGGTCCGGGCCAGCACGGTCGACGCGAGCGGCAGCACCGCCGGGCTGATGACCCGCGTCCGGCCGAGCAGTTCCGCCAGCGCCAGGAACCCGGCCACGCCGGCGGCCCCCCGCAGCACCCGTCCGGCCAGGCGGCTGCGGGTGCTCTCGCGCGGGCTGGCGGCGGCGTGAACGCCGGTGGCGGGGCTGTCGGCGG
Organism: Nocardiopsaceae bacterium; assembly: GCA_031254715.1. Classification (GTDB taxonomy): domain Bacteria; phylum Actinomycetota; class Actinomycetes; order Streptosporangiales; family Streptosporangiaceae; genus JAIRTY01. The sequence continues at coordinate 17,863 of JAIRTY010000614.1, forward strand.
CGGGGCTGTCGGTCGTCACGGCGGGTCAGTGAAACAGCATGGATTGCACGCTCAGCCGGCTCTTCAGCAGCCCGCCCGACAGCATCAGGTTGGCGACCCGTTGCAGGTCGGCAGCTCGCGCCGTGGCCGGGTAGGTGGTCAGGGCAATGTGCTGTGCCGCCGCCGCGGTGATCTTGCTGTAGGTGGGCAGGATCGCCTTGACGGCCGCCGGGTCGCGTTCGGCCAGCGCCTGCGCCTTGGCCATGGCCCGCTGGAACGCCCGCGCGGTCTTCGGGTACTTCTGGGTCCACTGCTGAGTGGCGAAGTAGCCGGAAAGCGGGAAGTGCGCCACCGGGCCGGAGCAGCTCGACATCACCGGCTTGGCGCCCATGGTCTGCTCGGCGCCGGACAGGAACGGCTCCACCGCGCTGATCGCGTCGACCCGGTGCGCCTTGAGGGCGGAGGCCATGGTGGGGAACGGGATGGCCACGAACTTGACCGACGAGGCGGGCACTCCGGCCGCCTTGAGCAGCGCGCCTGCCATCAGGGTCTGGATGTTGTTGGTGAGGTTGACCGCGATGGTCTTGCCTTTCAGCCCGGCCGGGCCGGTGATGTGCGAGCTGGGCAGGGCCAGGATGGAGAACGAGCTCGCGGTGCAGGTCGACGCCGGGGCGAGCACCCGCACGCTGAACGTGCCCTGGGCCTGGCCCTCGAAGTAGGAGACGTAGTTGCCGCCGCCGATGATGTCGACGGTGCCGTGGAGCAGGTCGGGGAGGGCGAGCGTGCTCTGGGCGATGAGGTCGGGCTTGACGGTCAGGCCCTGCTGGGCGAAGAAGCCCCGCTTGATGGCGAGGAAGAGCGGGGCGTTGTCGATGAGCGGCAGGGCACCCACCGTCAGGTGAGTCTTCTCGAGCCCGTTCCCTGACGAGGACCCGGAGCCGCCCCCGCCGCAGCCGGCGGTGAGCAGCGCCGCCGCCAGCCCGGCGACGGCGAGGGCACGTAATCCGGCGCCGCGCCCGGCGCGACCTGCCTGCATGAGCCTCACGGCCTTTCTGTGGTCTCTGCGCGGTGCCATTTCGCCCGGCCACTCCGGTCCCGGCGCGATTGGCCGGTCACCGAGCGGTGCCCGGCCGTTGCGGAGTGAAGCTTCACAGTAACCAACGTTGATGTGACGATTGGGGCACACTCGCCTATCCGCAGCCGGAAGGGACCGCGGTGACTAACCGCACCTACACCACCAGCACCGCATTCCTCGAGGCACTGGCGGAAGCGGGGGTCCGTTACCTGTTCGCCAATCTGGGCAGCGATCACCCGGACATCATCGAGGCGCTCGCGCAGGCCCGGGCGGACGGCAGGGAAGGGGAATTCCCGCAGCTGGTGGTGTGCCCGCACGAGACCGTGGCCCTCAGCGCCGCGCATGCGTACGCCGCCGTGTCCGGCAGGCCGCAGGCGGTGCTCGTGCACGTGGACTCCGGTACCCAGAACCTGGGCGGCGCCGTCAACAACGCCAGCCGGGGCCGGGTCCCGGTGCTGATCTTCGCCGGGACAGCTCCGGCCACGATCGAGGGCGAGCTCCGGGGGAGCCGGAACGAGTTCATCCACTGGCTGCAGGACGTCCCCGACCAGCGCGGCATCCTGCGCAACTACGTGAAGTACGACAACGAGCTACGCACCGGGCGCAACGTCAAGCAGGTCGTGCACCGGGCGCTGCAGATCGCCGCCAGCGAGCCCGCCGGGCCCGTCTACCTGGTCGCCGCGCGCGAGGTGATGGCGGAGGAACTGGAGCAGCGGGCGGCCGATCCGGCGCTCTACTCACCGGTGGCCCCGGCGGCGCTGGCCGGGGACGTGGTGGCGGAGATCGCGGGCGCCCTGGCGGGCGCCCGCCACCCGCTGATCATCACCTCGTACCTGGGCCGCGACCCGGCCGCCGTGCCCGTGCTCACCGGCCTGGCCGAGCGGCTCGCGATCCCGGTGATCGAGTCGGTGCCCAGCCACGTCAGCTTCCCGGCCAGCCACCCGCTGCACTGCGGCTACCAGTGGACCACCGCCGGGCAGAACCCGCTGCTGGCCCAGGCCGACGTGGTCCTGGCGGTGGACAGCGACGTGCCGTGGATCCACGCCACCAGCCGGCCGGCGGCGGATGCGGTCATCTACTGCATCGACGCCGACCCGCTCAAGGCGGGGATGCCGATGTGGCACGTGCCGGCCCGCCGGTTCGCCGCCGCGAACTCCCGGATCGCGCTTGGCCAGCTGGCGGGGTTCCTGGCCCGCGGGGCAGCGCCGGGCGGCGGGCCGGCTGACCGGGCGGTCGCCGGGGCGGTGGTGATCGACGAGGCGGCGGTGGCGGCGCGGAGAGCCGAGATCACCGCCTACCACGACCGGCAGCGAGCGGCCTGGGCCGCCGCGGAGGAGCCGCCCGGCGACGCGATCACCCCTGCCTACCTGGTGGCCTGCGTGCGCGAACTGCTGGCCGGGGAGGACGCGCTGGTCCTGTCCGAGGCCATCACCAACTACCTGACGGTCAACGAGCACCTGCGGCCGGACCGGCCCGGCTCGCTGCTCGCCAGCGGCGGCGGGTCGCTCGGGTGGGCCGGCGGCGGAGCGGTCGGCGCCAAGCTGGCCGCGCCCGGCCGTACCGTCGCCTGCCTGGTCGGTGACGGCTCCTACCTGTTCGGGGTGCCGTCAGCGGCCCAATGGGTGGCCCGGCGGTACCAGGCGCCGGCGCTCACCGTCATCTTCAACAACGGCGGCTGGCAGGCGCCAGAGTCCTCGCTGCTCGCCGTGCATCCGCAGGGAGCAGCGGCCGCTGCGGGCAACTTCTACGGGAGCTTCGAGCCGGTCGCCGATCTGGCCGGGATCGCCCGGGCAGCGGGCGGGGCGCACGGGGCCCCCGTCTCGGACCCCGCCCAGCTCCCGGGCGCTCTGAAAGAGGCACTGGCAGCGGTCCACGCCGGCCGGTCCGCGGTCCTCGACGTCCGCGTCACTTCCCGCTGAACCCCCCGCCGCGCACCCCGCGGCACCGTACCCGCGCCCCGCGCCCCGCGCCTCGTGGCCGCGCTCCCCGCCATTCCCACTTGTCATCCGTGCCGGTCACCGAACCAGGACAAAACCGGCGCCAGAATGACTGGCCGGGATGACATGTTGCCCGGGCGCACGGGGGGACCCGCCTGAAGGCCGGGGCAGGCGGGGCGGCAGGGACCGCCGGGGGCGGCGGGTTTTCACCCGGGATGGGTGATGCCCGGGCCCTGGCCAGTGGGAAGCGTGGGAATTGGCCACCGACGAGCGATTGGATATGCCATGAGCGAGACGCAGGCCAGCCAGTCCGCTGGCGCGGGCACCGGGCGACCGCCACAGCACGTGGCCGAGCGCCCGCGGCCCACCGGCTGGGTCGGCTGGGTCATCTTCGCTGGCGTTGCCATGATCGTGCTGGGTGCCTTCCAGATCATCGAGGGCCTGGTCGCGATCTACCAGCGCTCCTTCTACGTCGCGCACGGGACTGTATCGGGCACTCAGATCTGGGCCGTGAACTATAACGCCTGGGGCTGGACCCACTTCGGCCTCGGCGTCGTGCTGGTGCTGGTCGGCTTCGGGGTGATGGCCGGCCAGACCTGGGCCCGGGTGGCCGGCATCGTCCTCGCCGTCGCCAGTGCCGTCATCAACCTGGCGTTCATCGGCGCCTACCCGGTCTGGTCCATCATCATCATCGCCCTGGACGTCCTGGTCATTTACGCCCTGGCCGTGCACGGCCGGGAAGTGAGCCAGGTGTAGAGGCCACCCCTCCGGTCCTGCCACGCCGGCCGGATTGCGCGGCTGCCGGCCGCCCTCGGGGGACCGGCTGGCGATGGCGGGACCGGCGCCGGGAGGAGGCGGACGCGCCGCGGCTGCTGCCGCGGCGCGTCCGCCGCATCGGCTGGAAAGTCGCTACCAGCCGGGCGACCAGCGTGGCCAGGAAGATCTGGCCGGTCATGGCCTCGAGGACCGCCACCGCCCGCCCCAGGCTGCCGGCGGCGGTGAAGTCGCCGTAACCCAGGGTGGTCAGCGTCGTGAAGCTGAAGTACTGGTAGGTCTTGACGCTGGCCATGCCATGGACGAAGAAGTGGTCCCGGCCGAACCTGCTGATGGCGGCGTAGAACTCGGCGTACATCAGCCCGATGACCAGGTAGGTGCTCACCGCGCCGAAGATGCTCTGGATGGTGACCCTCGGCTGGGCCAGCACCCGGCGGAGGATCAGCACGACCGACAGCAGCAGCAGCAGGCCGCCCCACAGGTTCGCGGCCCCGACGGCGACGTCAGGGGCGGTAGTCAGCGCCAGCACGACCGCGACCGCCGATCCGGCGACCACGGCCGCGATGGCCGCGCGGCGGACCCGCCGCGCGACCAGGCCGTTGCGCAAGGCCAGTGCGGTCACCACGACGAACAGCGCGACCTGCAGCCCCGCCACCCAGCTGGTCGCGAAGAACGCGGATGC
>JAIRTY010000173.1 GCA_031254715.1 Nocardiopsaceae bacterium
CCGCGTCCTCCCAGGCGGTCCACTCGGCTGCTGCCCGCGAGCGGACATTGAGGTCGGGGTCTTCCATCATCTGCGAGTACGCGGCGAGCAGGCGTGTGATCGGCGGCGTGGAATCGGTCGGCAGCCGGTAGGTACCGGCCAGGCCCGCGAAGCTGACGAACCGGCCCACGCCTCGGGGAAGAACCGGCCCACGCCCCGGTACAGCCAGTCGATCTCCAGCCGCCTGGTCGAGGTCACGCTGAGCATGAGCATCCCGGCGACTCGCTCCGGATACCGCTGCGCATACGCCAGCGACAGCGTCACCCCCCCACGACGCGCCACGCAGCAGCCATTTCTGGACGCCGAGGTGCTCGCGTAGCTGCTCCATGTCCATGAGCAGGTGCCCGGTCGTGTTCAGGCTCATGTCAGCCGCGGGGTCGCTCGCGTGCGGCAGGCTGCGCCCGCAGCTGCGCTGGTCGAACAGGATGATCCGGAACTTCTCCGGGTCGAGCGACCTCCGCTGTCCTGCTGTGCACCCCGACCCCGGGCCGCCGTGCACGATCAGCGCGGGCACGCCATCAGGGTTCCCGCAGGTCTCCCAGTACACGAAGTTCCCGTCCCCGGTGTCCAGCAGGCCGGTCTCATAGGGCTCAACATCCGGATACTCAGGCATGCGAAGCATCGTATTCGCACGATGCCACGGGATCTGGACCACGGCGCAGCCCCAGCAGGCCTCACCTACGGCAGGGGATCAGCGCGCAACTTCAGCCTCCGCCAGGTGCGAAACTGCACCTCAGCGAGCCACCGGCTCGCTCAGAACCGGATTGTGGCCCAACTCAGGTCAGGTGGCGCCCGCGGCGCTCAGCTCGCGAGCGTTATCGCCCCGAGCAGGTTCCGGGCGGCGCCCAGCTGGTCAGCCTCGAACAGCCCGATCCTGGCGGCGGTGAAGGACAGATCGCCCGCCGCGACGGGCAGGCGCTCGCGGTCTGGGCCGCGGGGGAACCGGGTGAGCGTCACATGCGGCCGGTACAGCTCCCCCGCCAGGTCGTATCCCCATTCCCGGGCGTTCAGCCGCTGCTGGCGGGAGTACCTTCCGAAGTAGGCTTCCCTGACCGGGCTCCCGGGGCTGAACCGGAACGCGCCAAGGGACTTCATGACCACCTCATGCGCCGCCAGCAATGCGGCGGTCCTCGCATAGGAGATCTCGTAATAGTCGTCCGCAGTGACGAAATACCCGGTGTGCTGGATAGCGTGCTGGTGCAATGACGCGTCAAGCTCCTGGAAAGCGAGCCGCACCCGGTCCAGCTCCGAGCACCGGAAGCGCGCCATATAGAGCGTTATGTGAGCGAATCTCTCAGCGTTGTCTATCTGAAATGACCCGCCGAGAGCCTGCGCCTCCTTGCTCAGGTTAACGGCGGCAGCGGCGATGTTTTCGGGCGGAATTATTGCCACATTGAGCAGCAAGGTATCCGAGTTCACGGTATCCCGGATTGCGGACATCACGCCGTTATAGTATCATTCGGCCAGTTGCCTTCGCGTAGCCCGCACGCGGACCGCTCCGCAGTAGTGCTAGATGGGTGGGTATTGGTGGCACCGCGGGAGGAGGAGCTCGCCAGGCTCAAGCGAAGCGGCGCCCTCCACCGGATCAGGCACGAGTCGGAGCGTGCACTATCGCTGCTCCAGGTCATCGTGGCTGCTGGCGGTCTCATCATCGTCGTGCTGCTGAGCATACCGTGGCTCGACGGCCCCCTCAGGAAGGCCGGATTTACCCGGCCGGGACCATTAAGCCAGGCGATCCTGACGCTCGTTGTCGTGTCAATCTTCTTTGAAGTAAGACGGCTGGCCGAGCGCAAGCCGGCAGCGCAGCGCAGGCATTTCTCCGACCCCATGGACGTTTATCCGGTCCTGCTGGACCACGTCCAGGCGATCGGCCGGAAGGAGGAAAAGGTCCTGGACGTGCTCGGCCTGACGCTCTATACGGCCTGGCCGAGCATCAGATTCTGGCTGAACCGGCCCGAGCTGAATGGCTGGACCATGCGGTTCACCGCGATCGCAGCCGACAGCGAGAAATTCTCCGGGCATCTGCCGGCGTCATCGCTCAGGGATGCCCAGGCCAACCTGGACAGCATCGCGGACTATGCCAGCTCAGACGGGCCGGGTGCCAGGAACGTCATGCTGACGGCCTTCTGCTACGACTTCATGCCGTCGCTGCACGGGTACCGGCTGGGGAACGGGGATCTCTTCTACTCCATCCTGCACTGGCAGCCCGACGGCAAGCTGAGCCTGGATGATTTCTCCTACGAGTTCGTGCCGCGCGACGACCACTCGAAATCAGCCGAATCCATCCGGGAGATATTCGATTCCTGGTTCCGGCGGGCCACGGTGACGGAGTGGCGGCGGAGCGGCCGGCAATAGAACCCGACGTGTGCCATGGGGGACTCCGTGCGGGCGCTGGCGCTGGCCCGCCCGGCGGCCGCCGGGAGGGTAGGTTCGCCGCGGTGGATGATGCGCGGTTGGTCGCGGAGGTGACGGCATGCCTGTCGCTGCGGTTCGGTTCCGGGGTCGCTGCGTGGTGTTCGGCTGTTCCGGCTCTGGCTCGTGAGGTAGCAGACCGCTGGGGGCTCACGCTCGGCGAGAGGTATGCCTACGGGGCCAGCTCGGTGGTCTTGTACTGCAGCCAGGCCGGGGGCGGCAGCGCCGTGCTGAAGCTCAGCCCGGATCCGCCCTTCCTCGCCGGCCAGGCGGCCATGCTCGGGCTGTTCGCGCCCAGCGGCAAGGTGCCCGCCGTGCTGGCCGTCGATGCGGGCGCCGGAGCGGTCCTGCTCGAATCGATCGAGCCGGGGACGTCGGCCGATGACCTGCCGCATCCGCCGGCGGCGCAGGCTTGGGGAGACCTGATCCTGGCGCTGCACAACGCTGCCCCCGCGCCGCCCGGATTCCCGCGCGACCTGCGCGGCAGATGCGATGAATTCTTCGCCCGGATCGGTCGCAGGCTGGCCGAGCCGCCCATCGGCAAGCAGGTCCGCCAGGCGGACCTGGACCGGGCAGCACGCCGCTACGGCCTGCTGCTGGATACCGCGCCGTCGCAGGTGCTGCTGCACGGCGATCTGCATCTGGGCAACGTGCTTGACGGCGGCCCCTCGCGCGGCCTGGTGGCCATCGACCCCCGGGCATGTGCCGGGGATCCGTGCTTCGACGCCGTGGACTATGCCCTGGACGGTGCCGGGCGCGACGGTGTCGGCAACCGGTGCGCCCTCCTGGCGCCCGCCGCCGGACTGGATCCCGACCGGCTGTATGCCTGGTGCTGCGCGATCGCGCCCATCATCGCGATCAACCGGATCGGTCATCCCGGCAACCAGCACGCCGTCGCCGAGCTGCTCACCCTCGCCCGGTAACCCCCGCGACGCCCAGACCTCACCGCCGCTGAGCCCTGGTCACCGGGCAGGGCCGCGGTCAGCCGCCCAGCATGAGGCCGGCCGCGTGCTCGCCGATCATCATCGCGGGGGCGTTGGTGTTGCCGCCGGGGATGCTCGGCATGACCGACGCGTCCGCCACCCGCAGGCCCTCGATGCCCAGCACCCGCAGCCGTGGATCGACCACGGCTCGCTCGTCCGCGCCCATCCGGCAGGTGCCGACCGCGTGGTAGACCGAGGTCGCCCGGTTGGGCAGCTCCCTGGCCAGCGGTGCCCGGCCGGGGAAACCCTGGCCCGGGTTCAGCTCCCGGCTGATACCGCCCGAGCGGACCGCCTCGGCGACCATGCCGGCGAGGAAGTGGGGGGCGGTGCCGCGATGGCGGGCCGACTTCATGCACCAGGTCATCGGCACGAACAAGTGGTCATGCAGGTTGCCGCCGACCGGCAGGTCGGCCGCCACCGGGATGCCGTGCTCGCGCAGGTGGCCGGCGGGACCGACGCCCGACAGCAGCAGCTGCACCGACCCGTACACGCCGGCCGACAGGATGACCTCCCGGCTGGCCCGATGGCGCCAGGACCGGCCTCGGTGACCACGTCGGCCCCGGTCGCCCGCCCGTTCTCTATCCGGATCCTGGTGACGCGGGCGCGAGTGAGGACCGTCAGGTTCGCCAGCCCGTGATCGTCCAGGCAGCCGACGGATGAGCGGTAGCGGAGGCCGCCGCCAGCGGTGCCCGCCGGGGCCTGGATGCTGGTGTCATGGCACCTCGCGCCGCGGGCGGGCATGCGGGCCTCGTCGCGGCCGCACGGCAGGCAGGCGTGACCGACGTGCGCGTGCTGGCCGCCATCGGGGCTGTTCCCCGTGCGGCCTTCGTCCCGGCGGCGCAGGCCGAGTCGGCGGGCGCGGACGCGCCGCTGCCGATCCCGCACGGACAGGTCACCACCCAGCCGTCGCTGTCGGCGGTGATGATCGCGGGGATCGCGTTGGGCGACGGCGACCAGGTGCTGGAGATCGGGACCGGCTACGGCTACCAGACGGCACTGCTGGCCCGGCTGGCGGCGCGGGTCGTCAGCGTGGAGTTCTGGGCCGACGCCGCCGAGCACGCCCGGCGCAGCCTGAGCGGCCAGGGCATCGGCAACGTGCTGGTGGTCACCGGTGACGGAACCGAGGGGTACCCGGCCCGCGCGCCCTACGACGCGGTGCTGGTCTCCGCGGCGTTCCCGGAGGTGCCGCCGCCGCTGGCCGCGCAGCTGCGGCCCGGCGGGCGCCTCGTCCAGCCGGTCGGGCCCGGCGGCCGGGAGGAGGTGGTGCTGTACGAGCGCCAGCCGGACGGGCTGCGCCGGGTGCGGACCCTCACCACCGCCAGCTTCGTCCGGCTGCGGGGCAGGCACGGCTTCCAGGAAGGGCAGGCGTGACCCGGCCCGCCGGGCCGGGGTGATCGCCGTGCCGGGCCGGCCTGCCAGGTCACGGTTCCGTTGTCAGGCGGGCCGCCGGCCGGTGCGCCGGGGTTACCCGGGGCCGACGCGATGCGACTCGGCCGGCTCGGCGGGGTAGGCAGCGACCGCGCCGCGGCTGGCGGCCCGGCCGATTGCCAGCGCAGCCAGGAACACGATCACCACGCCGAGCCCGTAGTAGAACCCGAGCCCCTCCAGCAGCCGCAGGATGGCCGGGCTGATGCCAGTGCCCGCGCCGGTCACGGGCGTGCCCGGGGAGACCGCGGCGTCCCGAACCGCGATGGTCATGACCGGGACCCCCACCACGAACCAGGCGCCGCCGAGGGCGGCCAGCATGCCGCCCGCCGCGGACGCCGGGCTGGGGCCGCCGGCGAGGATGATCAGGCCGCCGACGAACGCGGCGGCGCCGGGCAGGATCGACAGCACGAGCCGGCCGGTCGTGTACGTCCAGGTGGTATCGGGGGTGTAGGCGTAGCTGAAGTACGGCCCGATGAACGGGACGATGGCGCCCCACGCGCCCAGGATGATGAGCAGGAAGCCGGTCGTCCTGCTGGCCGCTCCGCTCGGGGAAAACGTCTTCGCGCGAGTCATGGTTACTCCCATCACGCGTTGCCCTACGAGGTCGGGCCTACCCCGGCCGTGCCCCCTCATGCATACGGGCGGAATGACCGGATAGTCCCTGGCCGGAGCGGCCACCGGCGCGGATGACGGAACGGGAGGCTGGCACAATGGCGCCCGTGCCTCGCCCCTCGCCGTTCCGTGACCTGCCACGCGAAGTGCCGATCCTCACCAGCGTCTCGTTCACGGTCGCGCTTGGGTTCGGGATCGTGGCACCTGGCATCCCGGGATTCGCCCGCCACTTCGGCGTCAGCACCGCCGCTGCTGCCAGTGTGATCAGCGCTTTCGCGGTGATGCGGGTGGTGGGCGCACTGCCAGCGGGCCGCCTGGTGGACCGGCTCGGGAAGCGCACGGTGATGGCGGCCGGCATCGCGGTCGTCGCGGTCAGCAGCGTCCTCGCCGGGTTCTCCGGGTCCTTCGTGCAGCTCATCATCTTGCGCGGAGTCGGCGGGCTCGGCTCGGCCGCCTTCAGCGTCGCCGCCCAGGCACTGCTGCTCAGCAGCGTGCCCGCGGGTCAACGGGGCCGCGCCAGCGGCCTGTTCACCGGTGGCTTCCTGGTGGGCGGCATCAGCGGGCCCGCGATCGGCGGGCTCATCGCCGCCTGGTCGCTGCGGGCGCCGTTCTTCATCTACGGTGGCATGCTCGTGATCCCGGCTCTGATCGCCGCGACCGTACTGCGGGAGGGACCGCGGCCGGTCCCGGCCGGCCAGCAGGTAAGGCGCCCGTTCCAAGGGACGGTCCGAGCGCTGCGGGCGCGCGCCTACACGGCGGCAGCGTCCGCGAACTTCGCCGACGGCTTCGCGGTCATGGGGGTGCGGAGCGCCCTCGTGCCGCTGTTCGTCGGCGACGTCCTGCACCGGTCCCCGGTCTGGACCGGCATCGGATTCGGGGTGGTCGCCGCGCTGAACGCGGCCGCGCTGCTGCCCGCCGGGCGGGTGGCCGACCGGCTCGGCCGGCGGCCGGTGATCGTCGCCGGCTGCCTGACGTCGGGCAGCGGCCTGGCCCTGCTCGCGGTCCTGCCGGGAGTGGGCGGCTACCTCGCCGCGCTGGCCGTGCTCGGCCTCGGTTCCGGGCTACTGGACGTCGCGCCCACCGCCATGATCGGTGACATCCTGGGCGGCCGGGGCGGGACCGTGGTCGCCGCCTACCAGATGGCAGGCGATGCGGGCACCGTGACCGGGCCGGTGGCGGCGGGCTTCCTGGTGGACACGGCCTCCTACCGGGTCGCGTTCGGCCTGGCGGCGGCCGTCTTCGGGCTGGCGGCGGTGGCGGGCCTGGCCGGCCCGGAGACCCGGTGGCGCGCCGGTGACTGGCAGCCGGCGGCCCGGCAGGCCCCGGCCGATGAGCAGGCTCCGGCCGATGAGCAGCTTCCGGCCGATCAGCCGGCGGGGACGGCCCCGGCGGCCGATGCCGGCGAATGCTGCCGTTAGCCGGCGACGCCAGCTAAGGATCGGCGGACGGATCACCCGCTGCGGTGGCCGGCCCCGGCATGGCTGGCGCTACTCAGTAGTAACCTACCCGCCAGTAGTAAGTTCGAAGGCCATCGTCTACTGTGCCCGGAAACGGACATTTGGTGATCCGCTCGGTAATGGAGCGGCTCCATTACCCGAAGAAAGGGCCAGGAAATGAGACCTTTCCGTAAGAGCGCGTCCATCGCGGTCACCGGCGCCTTAGCCGCGCTCACGTTAGTGATGACCGCCGTTCCGGCCTCAGCGGCGACGCTGCAAGGCGACTGGGCGCCGTTCACGCGATGCCCGGTTGACAATCCGGCGATGCTGGCCGCGGACGGCGCGAACACGGTGGACCTGTGCGTTGCGTCGCACTCAGCCAGTGGCACGATCAAGCTGGGCAGCATAACTGCGACGACCGGTGCCAGCGACCTGCAACTAGGGCTGCTCTCCAGCGCAAGCGGGTTCACGCTGGTGTCGCCATCCGGCGGCGCCATCGTTTCCGACCCGGTGAAGGTTCCCGGCGGCCTGCTCGGCCTGATGTGCCCGAGCAAACTCCTGCTGGTCGCCCAACTGTGCCAGCGGGCGACGAACAACAGCCTGAACAACGTCTTTGCCACCGTGGAGCCGGCGGGCGCGCCGTCGGACTTCAACCTGGGCGCCGGGCTCAGCTCCGGCCAGCCGATCCTCACCCTGCCAGTCAAGATCCATCTGCAGAACCCGCTGCTCGCCGCCACCTGCACGATCGGCTCGGACTCCAACCCGATCCTGCTCAAGCCGGCGAATCTGACCAGCCCGACCGCCAGTTTCACCCGGTTTGACGGCAACGGCACGGATGACCCGGCGAACGGCCCTCTGATCCGGATCGGTGTCAGCGGAGCGGCGCAGGGGGATGACTCCTTCGCCGTCCCCGGGGCAACC
>JAIRTY010000712.1 GCA_031254715.1 Nocardiopsaceae bacterium
CGGACACCCTGACGGCACAGACCAGCCTTGCCAGCGCCTACCTCAGCGCCGGGCGCCTCGACGAGGCGGCCGACGCCCTGCAGCACGTACTGACAAGGCGGGAGCAGGTGCTGGGCCCGAACCACCCCGGCACCATCGCCACCCGCTTCAGCCTCACCGAGATCTACCGGGACACCGGCCGGTTCAAGGCAGCCATCGCCATGGGCAGGCGCACCCTCGCGGACCGGGAACGCGAGCTGGGGCCCGATCATGCGGACACGATCGCCGCCTGCACCATGCTGGCGTCCGCCTACCGCAGCGCGAACAAGGTCAAGGACGCGCTCCGGCTCTACGAGCGGGCGCTCGCTGACCGCGAGCGCGCGCAGGGGCCCGGCCACCCCGACACGATCCTCGCCCGCTGCGACGTGGGCCTGGCCTACCTGTCCACCAGAAAGCTGCCGCTCGCGATCACGCAGTACGAGCGGGCGCTCGCCGACGCCACCGAGGCGCTCGGGCCGGGCCATCCGATCACCGAGGCGGTGCGGGGGAACCTGGCCGAGGCGGGCAAGTACGCCTGGTCGGTGCTCGGGATCGACCTGCGCTCGGTGAGGCGGCCGCCGCGCCATTGACGGCCAGGGAACGGGCATGCTGGTGAGGGTGGGACCTACCCCTGCCGGCGCACCGGGGGAACTGATCACCTTCGGGCACGGGACCGCCAGCGAGGACCGCATCACCGAGCTGCTGCACGGCGCCGGGGTGAGCGCGCTTGTCGACGTCCGCACTGCGCCGGGCAGCCGCCGGAATCCGCAGGTGGGCCGGACCGAGCTGGCACGCTGGCTGCCGGCGGCGGGGATCTCCTACCGGTGGGAGAAACGGCTCGGCGGGTTCCGGCGGCCGGCGCCGGACTCACCCGACGTTGCCTGGCGCGAGCCCGCCTTCCGCGGCTACGCCGGCCACATGCGGGAGCCGGATTTCCTGGCCGCGATCGGCGAGGTGCTGGCGCAGGCAGCGGCCGAGCGGACCACCGTGATGTGCAGCGAGAGCGTGTGGTGGCGCTGCCACCGGCGGCTCATCGCGGACTTCGCCGCGCTCGCCCGCGGTTACGCGGTCCGCCACCTCATGCCGGACGGCCGCCTCGCCGCGCACCGGCCCTCGCCCGGCGCCCGGCTCCGCGCGGACGGCCTGCTGATCTACGACGGTGGTCAGCAGCAGCTCGGCTAAGGCGGATCCCCGGTCCCGCAGAGCCGCCGCCTGGCCCGGGCGGGCGATGCCGGCCGGCCGGGGACAACCGCCCGAGCCCGGCCCGGAGCTGGCTGAGCGAGGACCTGCCGGTCGTCGCCGGCCGGTCCCGGTTGAGCTGTTCCACCTGCAGCTCGCCGGTCAGCCGGTCGAGGTGGACGAGGATCTCCCCGCGCAGCCGCCAGCCCGCGTTGCCAGGCTCGGGCGCGTGCCGCAGCGCCGGGGCGAGCCGGTCGTCCTGCAGCCCGCGGGCCTCCGCCAGGTGGTGCTCGACCCCGCTCCCGTCCGGGACCCGGCCGGCGGTGAGGTCAGCCCGGATGAAGCCGCCGTAGTCCCGTATCGCCGCCGCCAGCCGCCCCAGCACGTCCGCCAGCAGGACCGGGGTGTCAGCGGCAAGCGCCGGTGCTTCGCCGTCCGGCAGCCGCGCGTCGTCGGTGAGGGAGCGCGCCAGGCCGCGGATGGTGACCGCGGCATGCTCGAGTGTCTCGAGGCCGTTGCGCAGCGGGACGGCGGTGCGCTCGGACCGCATCGCCCGCGGCTTCAGCCGGAGGCTGTCCTCCGCCTCGCCGAGGGCCCGGTCCGCGTACTGGATCTCGTCCGTGAGCGAACGGGCGCGTGCCAGCCGGGCCTCGGCCTCGCCAGCATCGGATCTGCTGCCGGCGACCCCGGCCGCGATCTCCTCCAGCAGGCCGGCCATCCGCCTGCTGAGCTCGCCGATGGCGTCCTCGGCCGGCCGCGTCCGCACCGGTGACAGGACGAGCCCGGCGACCAGCCCGGCACCGGCTCCGACCAGCGTGTCGACCACCCGCCCGGTCACGGCCGAGCTGGTGCCAAGGGAGAGGATCAGCATCGCGCTGATCGGGACCTCCAGCTGGTGGTCGCCGAGTTTCAGGACGGACCCGATCATCAGCGCCACGGCGATCGTGACGCCGAGGCTCCACCAGGTGATGCCCACCGCGCCGGTGAACACCAGCGCGACCAGCACGCCGGCGATGACGCTGGCGACCCGCTGGGCCGCGCTCCGGATCGTCCGGTACAGGGTGGCCTGCACCACCAGCACGGCGGTCAGCGGGGCGAGCACCGGCTGCGTGCTTCCCGGCAGCAGCAGGGCCACCAGGTACGCGAACACCGCCGTCGAGGTCAGCCGCGCGATCGACTGCGCGGTCGGATGCGCCAGGAAACGGGCGATGACCGGGGTCACAGGCACCCGGCTGACCACCGCGCGAATGGCGGCCCCGGCAGGACCGGCAGCCAGGCGTGCGGAAATGATTGCCATTGGCAAGCCCAGGGGATGGGGGTCAGGTCGGTTGGTGGGGGCCGCTCAGCCGCCCCGGCCAGCGGCACCGCAACCCGCCGACCGGGGTAACCAACACCTGTGGCCTGGAGGTATTCCAGGACCGGCCAGATTTTTGGCGGCGGCGGGCAGCGCTGCCGGCGTCGTGCCCCGCCGCCGGGACCGTCGCGGGGCTGTCGCGCCCCGGCTGCCCGATCTAGGGTGTCAGCCAAGGATGAGCTCCGGGTCCGGGAGGGTCGATGAAGGCCAGGCCGCCCCCTGCGCCAGCGCCGTGACGGCCGCAGCGCCCGGCCGGCCCGTGGCGATCGTGGGCCTGCGCAGGGAGCGCGAGGTGCTCACGGTCGCCCTCGCCGCTGGCCGCCATGTGGTGATCGAGGGACCACCGGGCACCGGCAAGTCCACCCTGCTGCGCGACATCGCCCGGCAGGCCGGGCGGGACGTCGTCTTCGCCGAGGGCAACGCCGAGCTGACCCCGGCCCGGCTGATCGGGCAGTACGACCCGGCCCAGGTGCTCACCGGCGGCTACGTCCCGGCCAGCTTCACCGACGGGCCGCTGCTGCGCGCGATGCGGGCCGGTGCCCTGCTGTACCTGGAGGAATTCAACCGGGTGCCGGAGGAGACGCTGAACGTCCTCATCACCTTGCTCACCGAGGGCGAGATCACGGTGCCCAGGCTCGGCAGCGTGGCGGCCGGCGACGGGTTCCGGCTGGTCGCGGCGATGAACCCGTTCGACGCGATCGGCACCGCCCGGGTGAGCCACGCGGTCGCCGATCGCATGTGCCGGATCGTGCTCGGTTATCAGGACAAGACTGCGGAACGGTCGATTACCGCGGCCAGCACCGGCGAGAAGGGCATGGTCGTGGACTTCGCGGTGGAACTGGCCCGGGCCACCAGGCAGCACCGTGACGTGCGGATGGGCTCGTCGGTGCGGGGAGCGATCGACCTCGTGGCGCTGCTGACCGGCCTGGCGCGGCTGCGCGGCGAGGCCCGGATGACCCGGCCCACCGCGCAGGACGCCGCCTACGCGGCCCTCTCCGGCCGGATCAGGATCGCCGACGGCTGCGACCGTTCCCCGGAGTCGGTGCTGGACGAGCTGCTGGCTGAGCTATGGCCGGCGGCTGCCCCGGCGCCCCGGCTCGCTGACTCCGATCGGGCCGCGGGCGGCGGCCAGCTGGACGGCCGGGGAAAAGCTGACCGCCTGCCGTCCCCGGCAGGCACCGGCCGCCAGGCGGCGCCAGCGGCGGCCAGCCGCCGGCCCGGGCCTGGTCCCGGCCAGCGGACCGTCAGCCGCGCCGAGCTGGCGGCCCGGCACCCGGGCTTCGCCGCCGTGTCACCGGAGCTGGGCAGGCTCAGCGCGGGCGCGTTCGGCGAGCTGCTGGCCGCCGACCCGGAACCGGCGGTGCTGCTGCTGGCGGACCTGGCCCGGGCAACCGACCGGGAGCTGCGGGCGGCCGCCCAGCGGGTGGCGGCCCGGGTCTTCTTCCGGCTCGGCCGGGCCCGCGGGAAGCCGGTCGCCGGCGCCCGGCGGCTCGCCGCCGGCCGCGCCGAGGGCGACCTCGACCTGGACCGGACCCTGGAGCGCTGGTCGGGCCCGTGGCCGCCCGGCCGCGATGACCTGGTGACCTCATCGTGGCGGGCGCACCGGCGCGCGCTGTGCCTGCTCATCGACGCCAGCGGGTCGATGTCGGGACTGGCGGTGGCGATCGCGGCGGTGGCGGCGGCCAGCGTGGTGCTGGCCGCCGGCGGCAGGCTGGCGCCGGGCATCGTCGCGTTCAGCGGCGCCACCACGGTGCTGCAGCCGCTGGGCACCCGGCGGTCGCCGGAGGATCTCATCGGCGAACTGGTGGCGCTGCGGGGGCACGGGGTGACCGACCTGGCGGCCGGCCTGCGCGCCGGAGCGGCCCAGCTCGCCAGCGCGCCCGCCGGCGATCGGGTGGTGCTGCTGCTCTCGGACTGCCTGCCGACCGCGGGCGGCGATCCGGCGCTCGCCCTGTCAGGGATCGGCAGGCTGTCCGTGCTGTGCCCGCTGCCTGCGGCCGGCTCAGAACTGGCCGCCGCTGCCCTGGCGAGGAAGGGAGGCGGGGTGAGCCAGCCGGTGCGGCGGCTGGCTGAGGTCGCCCCCGCCCTGACCCGTGTGCTCTGGTGAGGACGGCGGCCGTTCCGGCGGCTCGTGCCAGGCAGTCCCCGCCGCCCGGCCCGCCGGTCGGCTTGATTTGCTTGGTAAGCCGGGCATAACTCCCAGGTGACACCCCGCGGGGGGCGGGCTGGCACGGGGGACGGGGACCGGGATGCTGTGAGGGAGCCGCGCTCGATCGTCTTTTACGCGTGGGCCGCGCTGGCGGTCCAGTCCGTGCTGGCCGCCGGCGCCATCGCGTTCGTGCTGACGGGCACCATCCACCAGGACGCCGCCATCAAGCGGCTGCACGGCCGGGTCGAGGCCATCCAGGTGGCGAACCTGGCCATGGCGGGCGACTTCCTCGGCGCTGAGCAGGCGGCCCGCGGCTACCAGGCGACCGGCCAGCCCCGGCTCCGGCAGGCCTACCGTGCCAGCCGGAACCGGTTCCTGGCCGATCTGCGCCGGGTCCGGCGGCTGGCCACGGCCTCGGTGGCCGGTCAGGTGGGGTCCGAGGCAGGAACGGCCCTGGCGGCGCTCGCGGCCGGCGACCGGGCGATGGCGGCCAGGCCCGGCAGCGCCGCCGCCGACCGGCTGTTCGCCCGGTCCGCCACCGAGGGCGGCGCGTTCATTGCCGAGTCCGGGCGGCTGCGGCGGCGGCTGGCCCGGCTCGGCGACGCCGTCGCGGCGCAGAGCGAGCAGATCCTGGGGGTCGGCCTGGGGTGGACCGCCGCCGTGCTGGCGGCCGGGCTGATGCTGCCGGTCATCGCCGGGGCGCTGGTCCTGCGCCGGGTGAGCGGCCCGCTGCAGGCCATCACCACGATGGTGCGCAAGCGCGCCCAGGGCGACCGGGAAGCCCGGGCGGCTCCCGGCGGCCCGGCCGACGTGCGGGACCTGGCCAGGTCCCTGAACTACCTGGCGGACGAGAGCGACCGGGTCTGGCGGGGAGAGCAGGAGCGCGCCCGGCTGCAGGCCGGGGTCCGGCAGGCCTCGGTCCGGATCCGCGAGCACCTGCGCGCCGACGCGATCATCCGGGAGGCCGTGACCGCGATCCACGACCACCTGGCTGCCGACTTCGTCTGGGTCGGCATCGCCGCCGGCGTCCCGCTCGCCCGCGCCGGGGGCGAGCACGGCACCGGGCAGGGGACGGCCGGGATCGCCGGCTACCTGCCGCCCGGCTCTGCCGGCTGGCTGCGGGACATCTACCGGCACCGGGCCAGCTACCAGGTCCAGGACCTGACCGCCGCGCCGCCAGGGGAGATGCCGGCTCAGATCAGGAACGACATGCTCAGCCGGGGTGCGACGGCGCTGCTGCTGACGCCGTTCGGGGCCGGGCAGGAGCTGCTCGGCTGCCTCGCCCTGCTGCGCACCGGCAGCGGCCGCGCCTGGACCAGGCCCGAAGTCGAGGCGGTCGAGGCGCTGGCGGGCGACATCGGCCAGGGCCTGGAGCACGCCCGGCTGTACGAGGAGGAAGAACGGCTGGTCGCGGAGCTGAAGTCGGTGGACGAGGCGAAGTCGAGTTTCCTCGCCTCTGCATCGCATGACCTGCGGACCCCGCTGACCAGCATCATCGGATACGTGGAGCTGCTCGCCGACGGCGAGGCCGGGCCGGTGCGCCCCGCCCAGCTGCGGATGCTGACCGGGGTGGACCGCAACGCGCGGCGGCTGAAGACCATGATCGAGGACATGCTGACGATCTCCAAGATCGAGCTCGGCGCCTTCACCTCCCGGCTGGGGCCGGTGGATCTGGCCACGCTGGTCCCGGCCGCGGCGGAGGTGATCAGGCCGGCCGCGGCGGCGGGCGGCCTCAGTTTCCGGGTGAGCTGCCCGGACCACGGCCTGCCGGTCGAGGGGGACCCGGAGCAGCTCGACCGGATGCTGGTCAACCTGCTGTCGAACGCCGTGAAGTACACCCCCCGGGGCGGCAGCGTGCAGCTGACGGCGGCGGCCGCTGACCACGCGGCGGTGGTCACGGTGGCCGATACCGGGATCGGCATCCCGGAGCAGGACCAGGCCTCGCTGTTCAACCGGTTCTTCCGGGCCGCCAACGCGGTCGAGACCGCGCAGCCGGGCTCTGGCCTGGGCCTGTCGATCGTCCGCACCATCGTGGACAACCACCACGGCGACCTGAGCGTTGAGTCGGCGCAGGGCCGCGGCACCGCGGTCACCGTGCGGCTGCCGCTGCGCGACCACGCCGGGGCGGCCGGGCGGTAGCGGCGGGCCGTCCCGGCGTCGTACCGTACAAAGGGGCGCAAACCGGATCAGCACGGGGAAGCGGGGGGCAGCGCGCGTTCCCTGGCTGGTCCGCTTCCGGTCGGAGGAAGCATGCGCTCCACCACCGCCCATGCCGACATCGGCGCCTCGCCCGGGGCGCTGTGGTCGGCCCTCACCACGCCGGACGAGACCCGGCACTTCTTCCAGGGACTGCGGCTCACATCGGCCTGGCAGCCGGACGCCCGGGTGGATGCGCACCACGGCACCGTCCTCATCGCGACCGGCACGGTGGTCGTGGCGGACGAGCCGGCGCTGCTGGTCTACCGGCTCGACGAGCCGGGCTCGGGCGATCTGGACTGCTGGCTCGGCTGGCGGCTGGCGGCGGCGGACCCGGGCATCACCCGGGTCACGCTCACCGCCGACACGCTGCCGTGCGACCCGCCCGTGGACACGCTGCGCCTGCTCAGCGGGCTGAAGACGTACCTGGAGACGGGCCGGCCGCTCGGGCCGGCCAGGGAGTGCCGGCTGGCACCCGGCCGTGATGGCAGGCCGGCCGCCAGCTCAGCCCCGCCGAGGCCGGCGTGGCTGCGGCGACGAGCCCGGTGACCCCGCCGGAACCCCGGAGAATATATGACTTATCGGTCTAAGACCGGAATGCCTTTCTCGTCCGTTCCATCCTGATAGTGGGCCCGCTTCGCCTAGGGTGGCGCCCGTGGGACAGCGGATCATGAACCCGGGAACGCAGCAGGTTTTCGCTGATCCGCACGGACGGCGCCGCATCATCCTGCTCCCGCTCGCTATCGGCGCCGGCTGCCTGCTGGGCGGCTTCGCGCTGGTGGTCGCTGCTGGATTCGCGGGCGGGCCGGCCGTGCCCTTCCTGCAGGTGCCGCAGGTACAGCCGGGGACGGCCTCCCACGGCGGCGGGTCCAGCCAGCAGGCGGCGGAGCCGGCCCGCCCGGCCGCCAGCGCCAGCCCTACGCCAGCGGCCAGCGCCTTAACCGGACAGCCGAAGCCCGCCTCGTCGCCGTCAGCGACGGGCGGCACCAGCGCTGGCCTGGCTAACCGGGCGGGCAAGACGCCCCCGGGCCGGGCCAGGGCCGCGTCCCCCGCTCCGCGCGGGACCCGGCCGTGACGCGATTCCGCCGTAACTCCCGGAGGAATCAGTCCGGGCGTCTCGCCCGCCAGCGGCAGCCGCTGCGGAGCCCGGGCGCCGGGCCGGTCCCCTACCCGGAGCTGGCCCCCTCCCAGCTGAGCGGCGCACGGGACAGAACGGCCGCGCGGCCAGCGCGGGCCCCCTACCCGGAGCTGCAACCCTCCCAGCCGAGCGGCGCACGGGACAGAACGGCCGCGCGGCCAGCGCCGGCCCCCTACCCGGAGCTGGCGCCACCCGGCGAGGCCGGCGCACAGCAGGCGCCAAGCCCCGGCCCCCGCACCGGGCCGTTCCCTGGCCGGAGGACGGGGCCGTTCCGCAGCCGGAGGAGGTCCGGGCCGGAACCGGGGCCGGGCACGTCCCGGGAGCCATCCCCGGACCAGGGCCGCCGCGCGTATCCGGACGGCGCCCCGTTCCAGGAGCAGGGTCCCTACCGGGAGGGACGCCCGTACCGGGAGCCGCCCCGGGCGCTGCTGCGCCGGCCGCCGGCCCAGCCCTACCGGGAGCCCGCCCGGCCGCCGCCGTACCGGAGGCCGGGCCCGCCGCCGTACCAAGGGGCGGGCCCGGCGGACTACCAAGGCCCCGGCCCGCCCGACTACCAAGGCCCGGGGCCGCCGGCGTACCAGGGGCCCGGGCCGCCGTACCAGCGCCGTGGAGGCCTGCGCGGGTACGGCCGCAGCCGGGTCACGCCGCCCCCATCGCGCCAGGCGCCGGGCCCGCCGGAGTACCCGCCCGGGCACCAGGGACCGTTCCCCGGGCGAGCACGCCGGGCATTGCCGGCGCCCTTCCGCCGGCCTGATCCCGGGCAGCCGCGCCGCCGCTACCAGGACCCCCGGGTTCCGGATCCTGGCACCGGCCAGCAAGCCAGGCAGCCCGATCCACGGACAGGCCCGCAAGCCAGGCAGCCCGATCCGCGGACAGGCCCGCAAGCGAGGCAGCCATATCGGGGAACCGGCCCGCAAGCCAGGCAGTCCTTCCCTGGCACCGGGCGACCCGCCGGGCGGCCCGGCCCCGCCCCGGC
>JAIRTY010000745.1 GCA_031254715.1 Nocardiopsaceae bacterium
CGACGACCGTCCCGGCCTCCCCCGGCAGGTGTCTCGGCGTCCGCGGGCTCCCGGCCGGCTGGCCGGACCGCACCCGCACCAGATCGCCCGCGGGGTACCGGCGGAGGTCGCTAGGGCGAAGCCTGCGGCTGGGACTGGTCACGTAACGCCGGCCAGGTCAGGGCAATTGCCTATGCCACGGGAACGACGGGACGAGCCGGTAACCGGGGCTGGCGGAACGAGGCGACCTGATGCCGGTGCCCGGATGATGGCACCGGCCGGCTATCGCGGCGCCGGCCGACGGCCGGCGCCAGCAGCTGGCCTGGTGCTGAATGGAAATGACCGGGAGCCCGATCGCCAGGCCGACCAGTACCCCGGCGACAATCACGCCGGTCACGCGCGCCAGCGCCGGCCACCGGGCGATGCGCCGCACCTGCCGGGCCGCGCGCAGCCCCTGCGCCCATGAACCCAGTTGCTCAGCTGCGGGGATGTTGCCGGCGCGGGTGACCCTGGCAAAGGCCGCGAACACAAGCTCCAGGCCTGGCTCCTCGGCCTGCAGCCTGCCTTCCACCTCGTGGAGGATCCGCTGCTGACCTCGTGACACGATAGGTAAACATATCGTGTCACGATATTTTAATTTCAGCGTCAGGGCTTAATACTCCAGCCGTAGATCGTAACGTCGCCTGGGTGCTCGCTGGAGGTGGTGCGCCCACCGGTTGATCATCATGGTTTGTGACGACTAATGCTGATCTTGCGGTGGCCGCTAGCCAGCGTCGACCACGTCCGGTGGCGGGAACAGGGTCCGCGACGACGTGCGCTACTACGCCATCGAGCATCTGGGCCACGGTGAGGCGGTGCTGGTGGTGGATGAGACAGGGACTCCCCGCCGCGAATCACAGTCCAGCGCGCGATGGAGGTTACTGGGTGAACTGACCGGGTAGCAGACACCGGCCGGCGGCCCTGCTGCTCGTCCCCCGCGCAGGGCCGCCGCTACGGGGGCGGCCCGGACCTTGAACCCCGCCAGAGGT
The DNA here is from genome assembly GCA_031254715.1 of Nocardiopsaceae bacterium. Lineage (GTDB taxonomy): Bacteria > Actinomycetota > Actinomycetes > Streptosporangiales > Streptosporangiaceae > JAIRTY01. The sequence continues at coordinate 1,008 of JAIRTY010000745.1, forward strand.
TCGGGCACACCAGTGCCCTGCTGCGGGCGGCATCTGGACGGGAGAAGGACATTGGCTACCAGGAATCAGGCGGAGACGGCCAGGCGGAACGTGAGGCAGGCGCAGAAGGCCGGGACGAGCTCGTCCGGGAGCTGGGCGGGAAATAGCGCCGATGCCTGATCCGATGGCTGAGTTTGGCCCGCTTGAGGAAACCTCCCGGTCGTTCATCAGCCGGTGGCTGTCCAGGCTGGACCGGTATGCCTCCCGCCCCCTCACTGCGATGATCATCATCAGCGGGGTGGGGATCTGGATTGTCATCAGCGTGGCAGTCGGTTTCCCGTCCCGGTGGGAGATTGTCTTCCAGTCGCTGGTAGCCGCGCTGACGCTGGCAATGGTGTTCGTTATCCAGCACACCCAGGCGCGGCAGCAGCGGGCGACGCAGCGCAAACTCGATGAGATCCTGCTCGCCATGCCAACCGCCGACAACTCGCTGCTGGCGCTTGAGCATGCCTCTGACCAGGAATTGCGTGACGCGGGCCACCAGCACCGTAAGGCACGCCGGGCCGCGGTCGAGGAAGGCCTCGGGGCCGGAGAAACGAGCCCGGTACCAGCGGAACAAGGCCGGAGCGATGGAGGAGAAGGATGGCGCGTGCAATCTGGTCAGGGCTGATGTCGTTCGGGCTGGTATCGGGGGCGTGGGAGCCGTCCGGCTACCTTGACACCTACACCGACCGGGCCAACGAGTTCATCGATGCGAAGAGGGACAGCAGGGAGTCCCGGCTTTCCGAAGAGGCACCCGCTGCCCCCAGCGCGACGGAACTAACCGAAGCGTTGGTGTGACCGAGCCGTCCCCGGCTGGTGACTTACCGGCCTACCGCCCTAGCCAGCTGCGCCTTGCTCATTGACGAACGCCCCTTCACGCCGCGGCTGCGCGCTTCCGCGTACAGTTGTGCCCTGGTCGGGCCGCCGGCGCCGATGTGCGAGCGCTTCCCGCCGCGCCTGCCCGAGGAGATGTCCCGGGTAGAAGTCCGGCTGGCAGTCCGTGCTTCGCCGGAGCGGGCGCGTTCCTTGTTCACCGTGCGGGCAGCGATCTCCTCCGCCCGGCTCTCGCTCTCACCGCGGTCCCGTGCACTGTCCTTGATGTGCTCGTACTGCCGTTCCCGCTTGCTGCTAGCACCCCGGGGCATAACCGGCACCTCCTCAGCTGCCAGGGCACGGGCGCAACGCCGCACCCTTGCTCAGGCCGGAGTCCTACCCGGGCAGCCCCCGATCACGCGGCAGATTGCCAGTGACCGCTGTGGCTGCCGGCTGCGCGCGCCGCCGGCCGCGGCGCGAGGCCGCTCAGGCAGCCGGGAACCGCGCCTGCTGCCACACCCGGCGTCCGGTGGCTCCAGCCGGGCCTGGTGAGCGCACCTGCAGAGACGTCCTTTTACGATCATGATTCGTGGAACGAGCGGCTGACCCTCGCCTACCATGACCGCATGACGCGGACTGCGAGCGGTCACTTAGAGCGACTTCCGAGCGGTTCTCACCGGGAGCACGTGTACGCGGATACCGACCCGCTGACGGGCCGTGAGCTGCGGCACCGTCGGACGGTGAAGACTGAGGAGCGGGCCCGGATCGTGCTCGGCAAGCCGCCGGAGCGCGCGTCCGCCGGGGAGTGAGTGGTGGGCGGGCTGGACGGACGGGTCGCGCTGGTCACCGGCGCTGGCGGTGGCGGCATCGGCCAGGCGATCGCGGTGCGGCTGGCGGGTGACGGTGCGCGGGTCGTAGTGACCGACGTGGACGCCGAAGGCGTGAAGCAGACCGTCGAGTCCATCGGGGCCGCGGCCGTCGCGCGGGTG
>JAIRTY010000822.1 GCA_031254715.1 Nocardiopsaceae bacterium
GGCCCAGGACCAGCGCCAGGACCAGGGTCAGGGTCAAGGCGCGGGCCAGCGCTAGGACGAAGCCCATGGCCAGGACCAGGGTCAGGGTCAAGGCGCGGGCCAGCACCAGGACGAAGCCCATGGCCAGGACCAGGGTCAGGGTCAAGGCGCGGGCCAGCGCCAGGACGAAGCCCATGGCCAGGACCAGGGTCAGGGTCAGGGCGCGGGCCAGGGTCATGGGCGGGCACAGGTTCAGAGCCGTCGTCCTGACCGCCAGCGGCCGAAGACCGCCCGGGCTGGCGCGGCTGCCGCCTGGCGCGAAGGAACCGCGCCCGGGCCGGCCAAGGGTGATGCGGCCCCGCCGGCCGGACAGGTGCCCGGTGAGCCAGCGGCCGCTGCCGTGGCGCCGCCGCCGCAGCCCGAGCCGGAGACCATCAGCTGGACCATGCCGCGATCAGCCAGCGAGGACAGCGCCCCCGATCCGGAGAGCTCCGACGGCGGTCAGGGGATCACTGACCGGAATGGCAGCACCGGCCCGGAAGGCAGCACCGGCCGGAATGGCAGCACCTCCCGGAATGGCAGCACCGGCCCGGAGGATTCGGTCGATGGGTCCGGCCAGGCGCACTCCGGGCGGCCAGACGGGGGCCTGGGTGCGGAGGTTCCTGGTGCGCAGCAGCCGCCTCGCGCGGCCGGGCGCGGAGCGCCCGGCCGCGCCCCAGCAGCCGCCCAACCCGGACCGGAGACCCCGGCCACGGGCATGCCCGGCGACCACCGGGGAACCGGCCGCGACGAGGAGGACCATGCCTGGAGCGGCGAGCCGGCCCCTGGCGTGATCTACGACTCTGTCGCAGAACAGGGCCAGCCATCTGGCTCCGGGCACCGCAACGGGCAGGTCCGGGCCGCCGGCAGCGGCACGATCGCTGCCGAGCTTGCGGGCTGGGCGGCGGGCGAGCTGCCGGGGCAGGCATCCGCCCGGCTGGCGGCTTGGGCCTCGGTGGGCGGGGTCCCGTCCGGGTACCAGAACGACGCCAGCGGCGGGCCGGCTGGCCCCGGCAGCGGGACGGCCGCCGGATAGCAGAGGTCCCGGCACCAAGGCATGACCCCGCGGCACCCAGCACGTGCCGGCGGGCCGGGCACACGGCACCCGGTCCGCCGGTACCCGTTAGGGTGAGCCAGTGCCGAACCCCCCCGCTCGTCTCAGCGCCGCCATGACGGTGCTGCTGTTGGGAGCGACGGGCTGCGGCGCGGCTTCCGGCCCCGCGAACCGGCCGGCCGCCAGCCCGCCCTCGCCGCCCACGGCGTCAGCTTCCTCACCCGCGGCGTCAGCTTCCTCATCCGCAGCCACGGCCTCGCCCACCGCCCGGGCCACCGCCGCCGCTCCGGCCAGGCCGCTGCGCGGCAAGGTCATCGCCATCGACCCCGGCCACAACGGCGCCAACTGGTCGCACCCCCAAGCGGTCAACCGGCTCGTGAACGTGATCACGGAAACGAAGCCGTGTGACACCACCGGGACCCAGACCGATGCCGGATACGCCGAGCACGCATTCACCTTCAACGTCGCGAAACGGCTGGCGCGGCTGCTCCGGCGCGAGGGCGCCACGGTCGTGCTGACCCGGCACAACGACCAGGGGGTCGGGCCCTGCGTCACCCAGCGTGCCGCGATCGGCAACCGGGCGCACGCCGACGCTGCCATCTCCATCCACGCCGACGGCGGGCCGCCCGGCGGAGTGGGCTTCGACGTGATCGAGCCCGGCCTCATCCCCGGTCACACCGGCCCCGTCATGAAGCCGTCCGCCCTGCTCGGGCACGACATCCGCGCCGCCTACCACCGGATCACCCACGAGCCGTTCGCCACCTACGTCGGACACGACGGCCTGGACGTGCGCACCGACCTGGGCGGGCTCAACCTGTCCACGGTCCCCAAGGTGTTCATCGAATGCGGCAACATGCGCAACGCATCCGACGCGGCCAAGCTGTCAAGCGCCCGCTTCCGGCAGCGGATCGCGGTAGCTCTGGCAGCCGGGTTCACCAGGTTCCTTTAAGAGTGTCGGTGCCCTGACGGACAATCACTGCGTGCAGCATGTCGCGCTGGTCGCGGGTCCCGGCAACACTGCCGTGCTCCGGCACCTGGGCGAGGACGGCAGCACGGAGGGCGAGACCGTTCGGAATGAAGATCTCGCGACGGCCGTGGCGGCCCGGGAGCGCGCCGGTGACGTGCGGTGGGTGTGGGCGGACACGGCCGCGATCTACCCGCGCCTGCTCCGGGCCGGGGTGCGGGTGGAGCGCTGCCACGACCTGGCGCTCACGGAGACGCTGCTGCTCGCGCGGGAGGGTCACGGGGGCGAGCCGGTCACGCTCGCCGCGGCCTGGGCGCGCGCCCGCGGCGAGCCGGTGCCTGCCGGGGCGCCGGCGCAGCGGGAGCCTGGCGGCCGCGCCGGGCCACGGCAGGCGGCGCTGTTCGAGTCCGGGGATCCGGTGTTCCGCGATCCGGCGGCCGCCCTTGGCGCGCTGGCAGCGGTGTATGCAAGCCAGGTCCAGCGGGTGGCCGCCGATCAGTTTCCCAACCGGTTCGCGCTACTGGTCGCGGCGGAGTCAGCGGGCGGGCTGGCCGCCGCCGAGATGGGATTTCACGGGCTGCCATGGCGCGCGGATGTCCACGACGAGCTGCTGACCGAACTGCTCGGGCCGCGGCCAGCGGCCGGGCTGCGGCCCGCGCGGCTGGCCGAGCTGGCAGCCCGGATCGGCACCGCGTTCGGCGGCCGCCCGGTGAACCCGGACTCCCCGTCGCAGCTGCTGCGCGCGTTCGCGGCCGACGGGGTCCGGATCCCGTCCACCAGGTCCGCGGTGCTGCGGGAGACAGGCCACCCGGCGGTGCCGGTGTTGCTTGAGTACAAGGAGCTCGCGCGGCTGCATGCGGCTCATGGCTGGGCCTGGCTGAACGAGTGGGTGACGGATAGCAGGTTCCGGCCCGAGTACGTGGTCGGCGGTGTGGTGTCCGGGCGCTGGGCCACCCGGGGCGGTGGCGCGCTGCAGATCCCGCGGGTGCTGCGGCGCGCGGTGGTGGCTGATCCGGGCTGGGTGCTTGTGGTGGCCGACGCCGCGCAGCTTGAGCCCCGGGTGCTGGCCGCGCTCGCTGGCGACCGGGCGTTCGCGGACGCCGCAGGCACTGGCGATCTGTACGCGGCCCTGGCGGGGGCGTTCGGCGGTGATCGCGGCAAGGCCAAGATCGCGCTGCTGTCCGCCATGTATGGCGGGGCGAGCGGCGAGGCCGTCCAGTTGCTGGCGGTGCTGCGGCGGCGGTTCCCGCTGGCCGCGCGCTATGTCGAGAACGCGGCCCGGGCCGGGGAAGAGGGCCGGGTGGTCCGCTCCCGGCTGGGCCGGACCTGCCCGCCGCCATCAGCGGCCTGGCGGGGGCTGACCGCGGTGGCCGACGACCCGGGGGCCGGGGGCGAGGACCGGGCCGGGCGCACGCTGCGGGCGCGGGGCCGGTTCACCCGCAATTTCGTGGTCCAGGCGAGCGCGGCCGACTGGGCGACCGTGCTGCTCGCGGGCCTCCGCCGGCGACTCGCGGCGCTGGCGCTGCCTTCGCAGAACGGGAAAGTGCCAGCCAGCGTGGTCAGTCCGGAGCCGGGTGGCGGGGAGCCGCGGCTGGTGTTCTTCCAGCATGACGAGGTGATCGTGCACTGCCAGGCGGCGCAGGCCGATGCGGTGGTGGCGGCGGTCACGGACGCCGCGGACGAGGCGGGGCGGCTGCTGTTCGGCCAGACACAGGTCCGGTTCCCGGTGACGACCGCCGTTGTGAACTGCTACGCGGACGCGAAGTAGCGGCGGCCGCGCTCGGTCACCGGCCGCGCTCAGTCGCCGGCCGGCGGGCCCGGCTGGGCTGGCGCGCCCACCGGGGTCAGGACGGCGGTGCAGAACTTGCAGCGCCGCGCGGCGATCGGGATCGGGCTCAGGCACTCCGGGCAGTCGCGTTCGGTTGCCTCCAGCCGCCGCTGCAGGCGCGCAGTGATCCGGGTGGTCGGCATGACCAGGAAGTAATACACCACCACCGCGATGACCAGGAACGATACGATTGCGTTGATGAAGCTGCCGTACCGGAATGTGCTGTGGTTCACCGTGAACGTGAGCCGGGAAAAGTCCGGCTTCCCGCCCGCGGCCGCGATCAGCGGCGTGATCAGGTCCGTGACCAGGGCCTGGACCACAGCATTGAACGCCACGCCGACGACCACGGCGACGGCGAGGTCGATGAGGTTCCCGCGCATCAGGAACTTCTTGAAGCCGCCCATACCCACCTAGCTTGACTGCGTGAACCGGTCGGCAATGATCACATCAGGACAGGTGACACGATATCCGTGCATCTGGACACGGGATGTCGCAAACCGAGATCCGGCCTGCTCATGGCGGTCGGCGGCGTGCCTGCCCGCGCGCCAGCCCGGAGTCACGCTTCCGCCTGCCATCGCGCCCGGAACCCCTCGATAATCCGCCCCGCCTCCTCCTCACTCACCTCAACAAGGTTGAAGGTCATGTCGCCACGCTCGGCGCCTGCGATAAGCGGCGTGGAGCCCCAAATGCCATCGCGCTTGAAGGACTCGTCGTTCAGTTCGCCATCCTCGTCCGTACGGCGGCGAGCAATTCCCGACGGAGAATCGAGCGTGTCTCCCTCGAGCAGTAGCGCATAGTAAATCGTATTCTCAGTCATTCGCGTTCTTTCATGGGTAGTCCTGGATGAGCGTAGCACCCTCTGGTATCGGGATGTGTGCGGTTACCTCTCGCTGGTAAGTATGCAAGTCGCGGACCTGTGAACGATTAGCAGGATCCTGTGATGTTATAGTCCGTAGCCGTTCGTAGGCCTTATGTGTCATCTGCTTGGCTTCAAAGCTAATTCGGGTGTGATACTGAACCTCGAAGAGCTGGCCTGTGTCATTATCACGCCACTGCGAGTTGATCCCTTTGTATTCAATGGACTCCCAGGAGTTCTTGATCCTAACTAGCTCAAGTCCAGCGCCTCGCATGCGGTTCACGTCACCATTTACTCCTGCCGCGTACTTCTCCTCGCCGTACTCGAGTGTGTACCTGACCACGTCATGGACGTTGGACAGGATTCTGCCGATATCGGTATTCGGTGCGCCGTCGCGCGCAGCCGCCACCTTCTCTTTGAAGCGTCGCCCGCCTTTTAGACGGAATTCCTTACCGACAAGACGGCCAGCCGATGCGTGCTCCACATCTTCCATCAGCTCGGTGACCCGTTTCTCGTTCTGGGCGATTCTCTGGTACTCGCTCTCTACCGCGCGGTTATCACGCTCGTTGAGCGGATATCCGCTGTCGCTGCGCCAGGAGCCGGGTTCGTCCTGGGAGCGATCGGCTGGCGGGCGCCTGGCATCTGGCCACTTTTCCTCATGCTTGCGCCATAGTTCCTGTAAGCGGGGGACAGCCTC
>JAIRTY010000836.1 GCA_031254715.1 Nocardiopsaceae bacterium
GCCAGGCCGGCCTGTCGTGATCCCCTGCAGCCAGGCCGGCCCGGCCCGCGCGGGCCCGGCGTGCCGGGCCCGCGCCTGGCGATCAGGCTGCCGAGTCCTTCGGGCCGGCCAGGGCCGGCCAGTTCCCGCGCGGCATGGCGGCGGCCGCGGTGTCCGGCGGTGGCTGCTCGGAGGCCGGCCGCTGCGCCGGGACCGGCTTCCGCGCGCCGGAGCGGCGGACCCAGAGCCCGGTGACCCCCCGGGCAGCCACGCTCGCCGGGTCGGCGGGCGGCCGGGTTATCGGGGCCCGCCCCTTCGCTTCCCAGTGCGAGGCCAGAAACCGGCGTTCTTCCCGCCGGATCCCGAGGCTGACCAGGACGATGATCCCGAGGATGAATCCCAGCCCGAAGATCGCTGCTCCGGCGGTGATGACTACTGCGGTCATGGGGATCTCCCTCACTTCCTGCCCGCGGCTTGTGACCGCCGGCCCCCGGTGGTAGCTCGCCCGCGCGGCTCGCGACTGGAGACTGTTCCGGCGAGTTCGCCCGGTACCTCCTTCGGCAGGCCATCCTGCCTGCTAGGATCGCTCCGATTGATCTTGCCATCCCAGTCATACCAACCATTCCATTCCGTTCCCGGTGACGAAGGTCCTAAACAAGTCATTCCACTTGTTGGGATGACTGGGGCAAGGAGTATGGTTCTCTCAGCCCGGATCAGGGGTATGATCACCCACGGAGACGGGCACGTTGATCCTGTTGGGGGGCCTAATGCCTGCGCCGATGTACCGGCAGATCGCTGACGATCTCCGTCAGAAGATCGAGTCCGGGGAACTCGAACCCGCTACCCGGCTGCCGACCGAGATCGAGCTCATGGAGCAGTACAACGCGTCCCGGAACACCATCCGCGACGCCATCCGGCTGCTCTCCACCCGCGACCTGGTGGAGACCCGCATGGGTCAGGGCACCTTCGTCGTCAGGAGGCTCAACCCGTTCGTCACCACCCTGACCCGCGAGCCGGGAGACGTCGGCGATGACCCCGTCTACCTGGCAGAAGTCGAAGCCGGCGGCCGGAGGCCTTACAGCACCCGGCCCCGGGTGGAGGTGCATCAGGCCAGCGTGGCGGTGGCGGACGCGCTGCGCATCGAGCCCGGGGGCCAGGTCGTGAGCAGGCACCAGCAGCGCTTCATCGATGACATGCCGTGGTCGCTGCAGACCTCGTACTACCCGATGGCCCTGGTCGAGAACGGGGCGCTCCGCCTGCTGCAGGCGGTCAACATCGAGGAAGGAGCGATGGCCTACCTGGGCGAGCACTTCGGGATCAAGCAGGTCGGCTACCGGGACACGATCGCGGTCCGGACGCCGGACGAGAACGAGCCCGGGTTCTTCCGTCTCCCATCCGACGGCCGGATCGGGGTCTTCGAGGTCTACCGGGTGGGTTTCGATGAGAGCGGGGACAGGATCCGGCTGACGATCACGGCCTATCCGACCGACCGGAACCGCTTCCGCGTCCTGGTGGGCAAGGTGCCCGACCGCGCCCCGCGCCACGGCGGGGAGTCATGACCGCACGGCCTGAGCAGGTGCCTGCCTGGCAAGGCAACGCCCGATGACGACCTTCCAGGCGGCCGTGCCGGAGCTGGAGAGCGCGGGCGTGGTAGCGCCGGCGGCGCCCGCACCGGCCGCGCCTGGCCAGTTCGCCGGGGGCAAGGCCCGGCTTCCCGGCCGGCCCGCGTGGGCCGGCCGGATCCTGATCGGCGCGCATCGCTCCGCGTGGCGGGCACTGGCCTGCCGGGACTTCCGCTACTACTTCGCTGGCAGCCTCGTCTCCAACATCGGCACCTGGTTCCAGAACACGGCCCAGGTGCTGCTCTCCTACCAGCTCACCCATTCGGTGCTGGCGGTCGGCGCCGTCACCGGAGCCCAGTTCTCCGGCTCGCTCCTGCTCGGCCCGCGGGCGGCGGTGATCGCCAGCCGCGGGGACGGCAGGCGGCTGCTGGCCGGCACGCAGCTGATGTCAGCGGCGCTGGCGGGCGGCATGGCAGCGATGGAAGCTGCCGGGCTGCTGAGCGAGCAGTTGCTGGTCGTCGGCGCACTGCTGCTCGGCCTCGCGTTCGCCTTCGCCCTGCCGGTGCAGACGGCGCTGGTCCCGCGGCTGGTACCGGACACCAGGGCGGAGACCGAGGCCGGCATGACGATGAACTCGGTGTCCTACAACGCGGGCCGCGCGCTGGCCCCGGCCCTCTGCGTGGTGCTGATCACCACCATCGGCTTCGCCGGTGCGTTCGCGCTCAACGCGGTCTCGTTCCTGGTCTTCGCGGTGACGCTGGCGGTCATCCGGCCGCGCCCGATGACCCGGTCCAAGCACCCGGCGCGGGCCAGGGACGGGGTCACCATCGCGCTCCGGCAGCCGCGGGTCGGGCTGCTGCTGCTCATGGTGGCGGCTGTCACCTTCGCCGACGATCCCATCCTGATCCTGGGCCCGGCCGTGACGCGTCACCTCGGCACCGGCAGCGCCTGGGCCGGGTACTTCCTGTCCGCGCTCGGGTGCGGGACCATATTCGGCTCCCTCGGCCCGGCCAGGCGCGCCCGGGACGCCGATGGCTCCGAACCCTCCCGGCTGGCCGCCGGGTGGCTGGTGGTGCTCGTCGGGTTCGTGGCCTTCTTCGTGTGCAGCCCGTGGAAATGGGCGAGCCTGCTGGCCGCGTTCGGGGCCGGCGCGGCCGCGCTGCGGACCGGGGCGGTCACCCAGACCCAGCTGGTACGGCAGCCGACGGCCCAGGCCGCCGCCAGCGTGATGGCGCTGTGGGCGATCGCGTGGGCGGGCACGAAACCGCTCGCCTCGCTCACCGACGGCTGGGCCGCCAGCGCGCACGGCATGGTGTGGGCGGTCGCCGCGGTCGCCGGGCCGGCGGCGGCGATCGGCATCCTGGAGCTCGCGCTCCCGCAGCACCGGAAGGACAGCCTCAAGGCGTGGGCACGGTCCGCCGGAACCCGGGTAAACGCCCGGCTCCACCCGGCCGGTTGACGTCCGCAGGCACGGCACGCAGGAGCCGCCAGTGACTGCGCCGGCTGATTCTTCTCCCGAATTAACATTCCAGGGAAATGGCTGCTCATGCGCGTCTAGCCTGGGAGATCAGCCCCAAGTTTGCCATTGGCACGTGCCACCGCCCTGTGGCGGATGTTCTTAAAAGACCCTGCTGTGAAAGCAGTGCAAAGGTATCAGGAAAGGGCTGTGTCATAATTGCGCCGAAAGGAATGGCAGACGCAGCCCACGGGAGGTGTTCATGGCCAAGCGATACGGTCGCCCGTCAGCGATGTACCGCTACGAGCACTACGACCCACGGTGACGCACAGCCGCCGCCCCTCAGCGCCAGGGCGCTCTCGCGCTGAGGGGGGCACGGGCTGGCGCCACCGGCGCCGGCCTCTCAGTGGCCCTGCCGGAGCTCGCCGGCGGGGCCTGCGCATGCCCGGGCTCCGGGTCCGGGGAACCGCTGGCCACGCCCTGACCCTGGCCGCCGCCCCGCCTGTTGCGCCCCCGCGGGTATAGGCACCGCTCCCCGCCGGGTACCTTCGGGGGAGTTATGTCTGACTCGGTGGGGCGAGCGTGGTGGCCGCGGCGCCCGGGGGGAGGCAGCCCGGACTGCGTCGCCGGAAAGGGCTCATGAGGGACCGCTCATGAGGACAGACTGGCGCAGCCGGGTGCTCCCGGAGCTGCTTCCCCGCGTGCAGGGCGGCTGGCTGGCCCGCGGGCCGGCGGTGCGGCTTTCCCGGCTGCTGGCCGGGCTGGCGCTGCTGCTGGTGGCTGCCCTCGCGGCGATCGCGGTGGCGCTGGTGGTGACGCCGCTGCAAACCGTGGCGGTCGCTGGACAGGTGATCCAGGTCGGGGCCACCCGCCCGGACCTGCGCCTGTCCGGGCCCGGCGAGGTCGACCTGTTCGGGCAGAGCCTGCCGACCACCCTTCAGTTCACCGGCCCGGTCCGGCCCAAGCTCCGGCTCAGCCAGATCACGATCAACAGCCAGCTGACCAATTTCGTGCAGGGGACCAAGCCCTCCGGCGTGCAGCAGCGGCTCGGCAGCCTGCTCGCCGACGGCTGGCTGCACTACTTCGCCTGGGAGACCGCGATCGCCGGCGGCGTCGCGCTGATCGGCGTCGGCGCCATCGCGGGCTGGCGCAGGCTGCCGCCCCGCACCACCCTCAAGGTGCTGGCAGCCGGGCTGGTGATCACCGAGGCCGTCAACGTGGGCGCGATCATGGTCACCACCTACGGCGCCCCGGCGGCGCTGCGGCAGGTGCGGTCGCTGAACGACCTGGTCGGGAACGAGCCGGCGATCCCACATGTCGCCAGGAAGGGACCGGCGCTGCGGGGCGTGCAGGCGGTGGTGATCGGGGACTCGACCGCCGCCGGCGCGGGGCTGGCGCTGGTGCCGCGCGCCTCCCGGGCCGCCCGCGACTGCGGGCGCAGCGCCGACTCCTACGCCACCGACCTGGCCGCTGCCAATGGCTGGAACGTCCTCAACCTGGCCTGCGACAGCGCCACCATCTCGCACGGGCTGCTGGGGAAGCAGCACCGCGGCGGCCACCGCCTGCCGTCCCAGCTGGCCGTGGCAGCCCGGGCCCGGCAGGCGTCGGTGGTGATCGTGAGCGTCGGCGCCGACGACCTGAACTGGTCGACGATGCTGCTGTACTGCGCCGTCGCCCCGCGCTGCGACGACAAGGCGTCGACCGCCTACTTCCAACAGCAGCTCGCCAAGTTCAGCAAGGACTACCTGGAGCTGCTGAGCC